>CALMLK010000474.1 GCA_937868035.1 uncultured Alphaproteobacteria bacterium | reverse complement strand
TAGAATGGCACCATCCCTCATGGTTTCCACCCGCAAGGGCTTGTTCGATGTGGCCAAGGGAAACCGGGGATGGATGGTGCGGGATGCCCATTTCCTCGGGGACAACGTCACCCTCACCCTGCACGACCCCCGTGACGGGGCCGACTATGCGGCGCTGAACCACGGGCATTTCGGCATCAAGCTGCACCGCCGCGACAAGGGCCGCAAAAGCTGGAAGGAAATCACCACACCCGCCTATCCCAAGAAGCCGGAGACACTTGTCGATCTTGATGGCTGGGGCAAGCCCGTCACCTGGTCCACGCAACTGATCTGGTCGATGGAGACAGGTGGTCCGAACCAGAAGGGCACGCTCTGGGCCGGCACCTTGCCGGGCGGCCTCTTTCGCTCGCGCGACCGCGGCGAGACCTGGGAGTTGATGGAAAGCCTGTGGCGTCACCCGTCGCGCAACAAGTGGCTGGGCGGCGGTGCGGACATTCCGGGCATCCACTCGATCTGCGTTGATCCGCGTGATCCCGATACGGTTCGCGTTGCGGTCTCGTGCGGCGGCGTGTGGGTCACGAAGGATGGTGGCGAGACCTGGGCGCAGTCGGCCCATGGCATGCGCTTTGGCGATGGTCCGCCGGAAGAAGTGGCCAACCCCGAGACGCAAGACCCGCACATGATGGTGCAATGTGCCGGAGACCCGTCGTGTTTCTGGGTTCAGCACCACGCCGGCATCTTCAAGTCGGTCAACGATGGCGTGACGTGGCGCGAGGTGAAGGCCAAGCCCTCTTCATTCGGCTTTGGCGTTGCAGTCCATCCGGAAGACCCTGATACGGCGTGGTTCGTGCCGGGCATCAAGGATGAAAAGCGAATTCCCGTGGGCGGTGCGCTGGTGGTCACGCGCACGCAGGATGGCGGACGGACGTTCAAGAGCCTCAGCAAGGGCCTGCCGCAGAAGAATGCCTATGATCTGATCTTCCGCCACGGCCTCACCATTGATGGCAGCGGCAAGCGTCTCGCCATGGGGTCGACGACGGGCAACCTGTGGGTCAGCGAAAGCGGTGGCGAGGCGTGGAAGCTGGTCAGTTCCACGCTTCCCCAGATTTACGCGGTGCGCTGGGTGTAACGATGGAACCGCAAACGGGCCTTCGGCGTTGAAGCTCCGGCGGCCGAGGAGGACTAGCAATGCACAAGAGCACAATCTGCCTGTGGTACAACCACGACGCCGAAGAGGCCGCGAATTTCTATGCGGAGACATTTCCCGACAGCAAGGTGACGGGCATCCACTACGCGCCCTCGGATTTTCCCGATGGAAAGAAGGGCCAGGTGCTGCTCGTTGAATTCACCGTCTGCGGCATCCCGTGCATTGGCCTCAACGGCGGTACGGCCTTCCGCCACAACGAGGCCTTCTCCTTCCAGATCGCGACCGATGACCAGGTTGAAACAGACCGCTACTGGAATGCCATCGTGGACAATCACGGCGAGGAAAGCGCCTGCGGCTGGTGCAAGGACAAGTGGGGCGTGTCGTGGCAGATCACGCCGCGTGTCCTGACGGACGCCATGGCGAAGGGCGGGGCTGTTGCCAAGCGGGCCTTCGATGCGATGATGCCCATGCGCAAGATCGATGTTGCGGCGATCGAGGCCGCGGTGCGGGGCGAAGCCGCCTGAGATCAGACAGCGGCGAGATGCCTGGCAAACCCCGGCGTCGCCATCAGTGTCTTGCAGCGGTTGAAACGGTTGAGGGCATAGGCCGCAAAATCATCCGCCGGATTCCTGTTGGCATGCTGGATCAGGCCCCACAGCGTCCACAGCAGATCACACATGGCCTTGTAGATCACCATGCGGCCATGGTCGGCGGCGGAGGGCGCGCCATCGAAATAGGCCGACAGCATCTCCATTTCCTGCGTCTTGTCGAAGCCTGCTTCCACGGACAAATCTCCGAGGTCCCACATGGGATCGTTCATGCCGGAATATTCCCAATCGACAATCCACATGCGGCTGCCGGTGTCGATGAAGTTCTCGCACAAGGGATCGCAGTGGCAGGCGACAAGCGGGGCCGGTCTGCGCGCCAGTGCGGCGCGGATGGCGTCGGCCTCGCGCACCACGTCATGATAACCGTCCGGCAGGTCCACATCCTTGGTTGCCAGCACCTTGAGATAGTCGTCGATCATGGCGAAGAGTTCGAAGCGGAAGGGGAAAAGACCGCCCGAGGTGTGCAGGCGGCGGAGTGCCAGTCCGGCGCGGGCGGGTGAGCCCTTGCGGCTTCGGAAGGCGTCGGGCGACATGGTCACGGCATCGGGCACCAGTACGGTCGCCATCACCCCGGTCTGTGGATCGGCGTGGATCACTTCGGGGCTCACGCCCGCCATGGCGGCGACACGGGCTGCCTCCGCCTCATGGCTCCGGTTGATGTATTCCTCCGTGCCTTTCCCGGGGATCCGCAGCACATGGCTCCCGGCGCGGTAGACCCGGTTGGTCAGGCCGCCCAGGCGCTCAATGGGGCCGGAATAGGCCGAGAGGGTGGGAATGACGCGCATGGCGTCGCGGGCGTCTTTTTCTTCTTCTGGCGTCATGGCAAAACGCTAACATGCAAAAAACAACTTTGGGAAGAGATCATGGGGCAAGGTGACGGCGCGAAGCACGACGGCTTTCTCGGAGCTGTCTATGACTCCCGAAGCACGACGGACGTGGCGGCCCTCTACGACAAGTGGGCGGCGACCTATGATGCGGAAATGGCGCAGGCCGGATACCGCCACCCCACCATCTGCCTCGCCCTGCTGGCGCGCCACCTGCCGAAAGGGACAGCGCCCCTGCTGGATGCCGGGGCGGGCACGGGCCTGATCGGAGAATGGTTGCAGATCATGGGCTATCCGCGGGTCGAGGCGCTCGATATTTCCGAGGGCATGCTGAAGGTCGCTGAGACCAAGGGCTGCTATTGCGCCTTTCATGTGCTGGCGCTGGGCGGTCCCTTGCCCTTTGCCGATGACAGCTATGGCGGTGTCATCTCGGCGGGCGTCTTCACCTCCGGCCATGTGGGCGCGGAAGGTCTGGATGAGCTGATCCGCATCACGCGGCCCGGCGGCATCATCGTGCTGACCGTGAAGAACACCCTGTGGGAGGCAGGCTTTGCGGAGCGCGTGGCGGCCCTCGAATCAGAAGGACGTGTGAGCCGCGCCGAAGAGACGGAACCCTATGTATCAATGCCGGGCGAAACCGGCACCACCCCCAGCCGCGGGTTGGTGTTGAGGGTGCGCTAAACCAGCTCCGCCAACTCAACGAGGCTGGTGATCACGCGGGCGGGTTTGCCGGGAATGTTATCGTCGATGGTGGACTGGCGGGCGATGCGCACCACCTGGAAACCGAATTGGGCTGCGGCCTGTGCATCCCAGGTGTTGGCGGATACAAAGCAGATCGATGGCGTGTCGTGGATCACCAGCTTCTGCATGGCGAGGCGGTACACCCGGCGGCTGGGCTTGTAAATTCCCACTTCCTCGGCCGACAGCACGTGATCGAAGAGCTTGTCCATCCCGGCGTGGCGCACGGTTGAATCGAGCATCGATGGCGAGCCATTGGAGAGAATGGCGGTGCGCTTGCCCTTCTTCTTCAGCGCCGCGAGACCCTCCAGTGCATCGGGGTAGGCATCGAGCTTGAGATAGAGCGTCATCAATTCATCGGCGAGGCCCGCTTCATTGATGTCGAGTTGCTTGAGGGAATAGTCGAGCGCCTCGCGCGTCACATGCCAGAAATCGGCATGCACGCCCATGAGGCTTCGGAGCCAGGTGTATTCCAGCTGCTTGCGGCGCCAGAGGGGCGCCAGGTCCACCGCCTTGTCCCCAATTTCACCTGCGAGTTTTTCCACCGGAGCGGCCACGTTGAACAGCGTGCCATAGGCGTCAAAGACGCAGGCCTGAATGCCTTCCAGTTTCGCCGCTGCCATGGGTCTTGGTCCTCGTGCGGCAGACTACGCCATCAGCCGATGGATGCAAGACCGGGGAACCACTCGATCAGCCAGTAGGAGAGCGTCTGCATGGAGCCCGTGAGGAACATGACGCCGGTGATGACGAGCAGCAGTCCCATGACGCGCTCCACCTTCGGCATGTGGCGGCGGAACTTGCGGGAGAAGCCGAGGAATGTGTCCAGGCTGAAGGCAGCGATGAGGAAGGGAATGCCGAGGCCCAGCGAATAGATGGCGAGCAGGCTCATGCCCTTGCTGACGCTTTCCGTCGATCCTGCCACTGAGAGAATGGCGGCCAGCACAGGCCCGATGCAGGGCGTCCAGCCGAAGGCAAAGGCAAGTCCGATGCCGTAAGCGCCGATCAGCGTCACGCCTTCGCCGGGATGATGGTAGCGCTTCTCCTGCGCGAGGAAGGAGAGGCGGAAGAGCCCGAGGAAGTTCAGCCCCATGACGATGATGGCGATGCCAGCCACCTGCGTCAGCACGGGAAGATACTGGCGCAGCATCTGCCCGGCGGCGGAAGCCGTGGCTCCCAACAGCACGAAGACGGTGGTGAAGCCGAGCACGAAGCACAGGGCGGCCAGCATCACGCGGAGGCGGTGATGGTTCTGGACCTTCACCTCTTCGCCGGAGAGATCGTCCAGCGAGACGCCGCTGATGTAGCAGAGGTAGGGTGGCACCAACGGCAGCACGCAAGGAGAGAGGAAGCTGAGAGCCCCCGCCAGAAGCGCCGCGCCGATGCTGACATTCAAATCCATGTCCGGCTCTCTGGCAGGGGATTGGACGGCGCGCAAGGCAGGCAGAGTCGCGGGGGCGTCACGATCGCGTGCGCACGGGGAAGAAAACCGGACTTGATCGTTCTCCTGTATATGTTATGTTATAACATATCTAACTCTGGGAGGGGCCATGCGCCTGAACACCTGCCTGGCAGCGCTCGCACTCGGGACCGCGGTTTTCGCGCCACAAGCGTGGGCCGGTCCCCGCGTCATCGCCTCCATCGTGCCGGTGCATTCCCTCGTCGCGTCGATCATGGACGGCATCGCAGAGCCGGAGCTTCTGTTGCAGGGGCTGAGCAGTGAACACCAGGCCTCCTACGCGCCGCGGCAGATCGAGGCGCTGGGTTCCGCCGATGTGATGTTCATGATCGGCCACGGCCTAGAACTGAAGCTCGATGAATTGAGTGGCAGCGATGCCGTGAACGGCCGGACATTTGTCGCCCTCTCGGACACGCCGGGCCTGACGAAACTGCCCATCCGCGTGGGGGCCACCTTTCCCGCGCATGTGCATGACGCGGGCGAAGCGGAGGAGGACCATGCCGATGGCACGGCGGCCTACGACCCGCATCTCTGGCTCGATCCCGAGAATGCCAAGCTGATGGGGGCGGCGATTGCCGGGACGCTGGCGAAAGCCGATCCCGATCATGCGTCGCAATACGCTGCGAATGCCACGGCCTTGTCGGCGGAGATCGACGCACTGGAAGCCGCATTGCGCCGCGACCTTGCGGATGTGCGCGGCAAACCGTTTCTCGTGCAGCACGACGCCTACCAGTATTTCGAAAGGCGCTTTGGCCTCACGGTGGCTGGAAGCATCACGGATTTTGCCGCGAGCGAACCGTCGGCGCAGCGGCTGAAGGAGGTGCGCGACATCGTCAAGGCATCGGGTGCCGTGTGTGTGTTCCGTGAGCCGCAATTCTCGGCGCGTGCGGCTGATGCCGTGACGGAGGACACGCCGGCCCGCAGTGGTGTTCTCGACGGCATCGGCAGCACGCTGGTGCCGGGCAAGCAGGCCTACGGCACATTGCTGCGCACCCTGGCGCAGAGCCTGAAAGACTGCCTCGCCGGGTGAGGCCTTCACTTTCTCGCCCCATTCTCCGATCATTGCAGGCGTCGAATCGGATTTTGGAGCGACATGCGGCGGCCCATCCTTTCTCTCGTCTTTCTCTGCAGCGTGGGCCTGTCATCGGCTTGGGCGCATCCGCATGTGTGGGCCGATGTGCGCACGAGCCTCATGGTGGATGCACAGGGCTTCATCACCGGTGTGCGCATGGAGTGGACCTTCGATGAAGCCTATAGCGGCTTCGCACTCGATGGACTCGATGTGAACGGTGACGGCACCTATGGGCCAGAAGAGATCAAGCCGCTCACCGACGAGAACATCGCGAACCTTGCAGAGAGCGACTACTTCGCGATGATGCGGCAGAACAACAAGCCGCTGCCGCATGGCAAGGTCACGGACTACACGCAGATCTACGAGAACAACCGCCTGACGCTGGCCTTTGTCTTCCCGCTGGTGACACCGGCCGATCCGCGCAAGGGCGTGTTCGATTACAAGGTCTATGACCCCGACTTCTTCATCTCCTTCGACTACGTGAAGGATGATCCCGTCGATGTGGAGGGAAAGCTGCCACAGGGTTGCAGCTGGGAACTGAAGCCGTTCCTCAGCGATGAGGAACTGGAGAAGAAGCGCAACTTCCTCGCCGACAAGGGCACGGACTGGGTGAATGACACGGGCGAGGATTTCGGCTCGCTCTTCGCGCGCCCGATGGTGGTGACATGCGGCTCGTGATCCGCGCCCTTCTGGTGCTGATGATGCTGGCGGGCGGGCTCGCGCTGCCGGTGCTGGCGCAGGAGGGTGCATCAACGCCACCGCCGCCCAAGGTCGTGATCGACAAGCGCAAGCTGCTGGTGCCTCCCCGCAATCCCGACGGGTCGATCATCGAGACGCCGTTCAGCGAGGACCCGGTGCGCTGGGCGCGGGACAAGCAGCAGAATTTCTATCACCGGCTCTCCGGTGCGATCCGCGGACTTGCGTCCGATTCTCCTCTGCAGGCGGGATGGACGCTGGTGTTCGTGAGCTTCCTCTATGGCGTCTTCCATGCTGCCGGTCCGGGGCATGGCAAGGTGGTGATTTCGGGCTGGCTCGTTGCCACGCAGAACGACCTGAAGCGCGGCATCGCCATCGCCGCCCTGAGCGCCCTGTTCCAGGCACTGACAGCGATCATCATCGTGACGGCGTTGCTGGCGCTGGTGGGGAGCGCTGCCGGCATGGCGCGCGACGTGGCGGGTTTCCTGGAAAGCGCCAGTTATCTCATGATCGCGGGACTCGGGCTTTATCTGATCTGGACCGGCCTGCGGCGGCCGGCGGCAGTTTCCGCACCGGCGCCCGTGCCGGGAGGCGTGGCGATGGGCGCAGACGACGGCTTCCGCTTCGAATTGGCGGAGCCCATGTCCGCATCACTCCCGGCTGGTCATGTGCACGGGCCGGACTGCGGCTGTGGCCATGCCCATGTGCCGGCGGCGGCTGATCTCCGGGGAGACTGGTCGTGGCGGCGGGCCTTGTCATTGGCGCTGGCGGTGGGCCTCAGGCCCTGTTCGGGGGCGCTGCTGGTGCTGCTGTTTTCCTGGGGCATGGGGCTTTACTGGGCGGGAATCCTGTCCACGCTGGCCATGGGGCTGGGGGTGTTCATCACCATCTCGGCCATCGCTGCGCTGGCGGTGTTTGCCAAGGGTGCGGCATTGC
>CALMLK010000473.1 GCA_937868035.1 uncultured Alphaproteobacteria bacterium | reverse complement strand
GGCAATCGTGACAGCCGGCACGCGGCGCGTGCAGGCAGAGGAAGCTGCGGTCCCGGCCGCGGCGGGTCCATTCCTTTCGGCCGAAAAGGCAACCGCGTTCCTCATGGGAGCCGATGTTCCGCCCACGGATGTTTGGCGTTTCCGCACACAGGAGAAGCTGCCGATCCTGCGGGCGAAGCAGGGTGCTGAATTCCGTTTCCGCGCCATCAACACGCTGGAACATGACCTGTGGCTGCACCTGTTCGGCGTGCGCGGACCTTCCGACATGATGACGGTCGCCGTACCGTCCGGCACCGACAACAGCATGGAGATCGTGTTCACACCGCCGGATGCGGGCACGTTCTGGTTCGGACCGCTGGTGGATGCCTCGCGCCAGCGCGACATGGGACTTACGGGCATGCTGATCGTGGAGGAGGCGACACCGGCGGCGCCCTTCGTCGATATCCCGATTATCATCGATGACTGGATTCTCGATGGCGGTGGCAAGATGGACCAGTCCTTCGGCGCGCTGGATGCCGCGATCGGGCAGGGCCGCATGGGCAACTGGTTCACCGTGAACGGCGCCTACAAGCCGCGCATCGATGTTGACCGCTCCAAGCCGACGCGGCTCAGGGTGCTCAATGTCTGCAACACGCGGACCATATCGCTGCAGCTCAAGAATGTTGATGTGATGATCGTCGCCGAGGATGGCCAGCCCGTGCCCCCGCGCGCGCCTGGGCTGGAGGCCCTCACGCTGGCGCCGGGGCAGCGCATGGACATGGTTATCGCAAACATCCTGGAACAAGGCGTGATCTCGCTGGACCTTCAGGAAGACGTGGTGGAAGTCGCCTTCCTGGTGGCCACTGGTCAGGCGGGGGAGGGGTTGCCGGAGAATTTCAAACTGCCGGACAATCCGTTGCCCCCCGTGCCGGAGGGTGAGCCGCGCGCCGTGACGCTGGAGCTTGCGGGCGGCGAAAAGGGCGGATTGCAGTCGGCGCGCGTTGGGGATGCAACGCTCGACCTGCGGCAGCTTCTGGAGAAAGGCCTCGCCTGGGCCGTGAACGGTGTGGCGGGGCTGGGCGGTCCATTCCTGTTCGAGGCCAGGCAAGGGGAAGCGCTGGTTCTCACGGTCGACAACAAGACGGGCTTCCTGCAGCCGCTGCACGTCCACGGGCATGTGTGGCGGGTGATCGAGCAGGACGGCAAGCCAGTTGAGGATGCGCCGTGGCGCGACACGGCTGTGGTGACCGGAAATGCCGTGGTCAAGTTATTGATGGTGGCGGGCAATCCCGGACCCTGGGCCATCCAGAGCCTGATCGCCGAACGCAGCGATGCGGGGCTGATCGGGGCTTTCAAGGTGACCTGACCTCTTGGGGGATATGCCTTGATTTGGCCGTCTGGCTCGTTTACCCGTCCACCCAACAGCATAAGGCGCGGGTATCGTGACAGATGAATCTCTGATCCGGGAAGTGGACGAAGAAGTCCGCCGGGATGAATACAAGAAACTCTGGGATCGCTTCGGCAACCTTTTCACAGTTTTTGCCGTGCTTGTCGTGGCTGCAGTCGCCGCCTTCAAGGGCTGGCAGTATTACCAGCAGACGCAAGCGGAAGCCGCGGTCCTTGTCTACAGCGAAGCCGTCAAGAAGGCTGGCGAAGGCAAGTTCGAGGACGCGCTCTCGGCCCTGAAGGCCGTGAACCACCAGGGATACGGCCAGCTGGCCCGCCTGCAGGAAGCGTCCGTTCTCGCCGAGAAGGGTGACGCCGAGAAGGCTGTCGCCGCCTATGATGCCATTGCCGCTGACCCGGCCATTGATCCGTTGCTGGCCGACGTGGCCCGCATTCGCGCCGGCTACCTGCTCGTCGATACGGCCAAGCCGGATGAACTGCTGGGCCGCCTTGGCAAGTTCGACAAGGACAGCGAAGTGTGGCGCAACCAGGCGCGGGAGATCTTCGGCCTCGCGGCCTATCGCACCGGCGACTTCGTGATGGCGGACCGCTACATGAATGCGATTTTCGCCGATCCGGAAACACCGCCGGCGATGCGCCAGCGCGCCCAGGTGATGGTGCAACTCATTGCACCCAACCTGCCCAAGACGTGACCACCACCATGAACAGCCGTACGCTCATTGCCGTCGTTGCCCTCTCCATCGCCCTTGGTGGATGCAGCACGTTCAAGAAGCTGACCGGCAAGAACGACGGCACCGTGCTGCCCGGGCAGCGTGAGGATATCCTCACGCCAGATCAGTACACTGCCAAGAGTCAGGACCTTGAACCCCCGGCGGGAGGCGCTGCTCCGCCACCTGCGCCGGCTGAAACACCTGCGCCCGCCCCCAAGAAGGGCGAGGCCTGCGACCCCACTGTTGATCCCGATTGCGGCGAGCCGCCGGCCCCCGGGACCAACAAGGGCATTTTCAACGACGGCTGATGAGCTTCACAGTCGCCATTCTCGGACGGCCGAACGTCGGCAAATCCACGCTGTTCAACCGGCTTGTGGGGCAGAAGATTGCCATCGTCGACGATACGCCCGGCGTGACCCGTGACCGCCGCGAGGGCGATGGCCGCTTGGGCAATCTCCATTTTCGCATCTTCGATACGGCCGGCCTTGACGATGCCGCGAAAGGCTCTCTGGCGGCGCGCATGAGCGCGCAGAGCGTCGATGCCGCGAAGCTCGCCGATGTGATCCTGCTGGTGATCGACGCGCGTGCCGGCGTGACGCCGACCGACCGTGATTTTGCCCAGCGCATCCGCAAGCTGGGGAAGCCCGTCATCCTCGTCGGCAACAAGGCGGAGTCGCGCGCGGCGCTGCCGGGTCTCGGCGAGGCGAACAGTCTTGGTTTCGGCGAGCCGCTCGCCGTTTCCGCCGAACATGCGGAAGGCCTCGATGGCCTGTACGACGCACTCGTGCCCTTCGCGCGCAAGCAGGCGCAGGACGAGGCGGACGACAGTGAAGAGGAT
>CALMLK010000472.1 GCA_937868035.1 uncultured Alphaproteobacteria bacterium | reverse complement strand
GCATCTTCAGCTTTTGGTTGTGATGTTCTTAACAATACATTCTCCGTCAGTTAACCAGCCTGCCGGGGCTGACGGCAGCGGTTAAGCACTTGGTTACGGTCCTAGGCCAAAACAGGGGGCTGAACAAAGGGGAGATTCCGTCACCGCTCGGGGGCGAGCGCAAGGCGGACGCAGGAGCAGATATGGAACACCCGCAGAGCACACCTCAAGCCGGGCAAAAGCCCGTGGGAGTGATGCCGCAAATGCAGAAGACGGTTCTTGTCGTTGAAGACAATGAGCTCAACATGAAGCTGTTCAACGACCTGCTCGAAGCCCATGGCTACAAGGTGGTGCAGACACGCGATGGCCTGACAGCGCTCGACATGGCGCGCAAGCACATGCCCGACCTTATCCTGATGGACATTCAGCTGCCGGAAGTGTCCGGCATCGAAGTCACCAAATGGCTGAAGGAAGATGACGAACTCCGCGCCATCCCGGTGATCGCCGTCACGGCCTTCGCCATGAAGGGCGACGAACAGAAGATTCGCGAAGGCGGCTGCGAGGCCTATATCTCGAAGCCCATCTCCGTCGTGAGCTTCCTCCAGACAATCGATGGATTCCTGAAAAAGCGCTCATGACCGCCCGCGTCCTCGTCGTAGATGACATCATTGCCAACGTCCGGCTTCTCGAAGCGAAGCTGTCGGCGGAGTATTTTGAGGTCATCACGGCGATGAACGGACTGGACGCGCTCGATGCCGTCCAGAAGTCGCGGCCCGATATCATCCTCCTCGACATCATGATGCCGGGAATCGATGGCATCGAGGTGTGCAAACGCATAAAGTCCAATCCCGAGACACAGCACATTCCAGTGGTGATGGTCACGGCCCTCGATCAGCCGGAAGACCGCGTGCGCGGGCTGGAGGCCGGGGCCGACGATTTCCTGACCAAGCCCGTCAACGACATCTCGCTCTTCTGCCGCATCAAGAGTCTTGTGCGCCTGAAGATGCTCACCGACGAATTGCGCGTGCGCTCGCCTGCGGCAGATGGCGCAGGTGGCATGCCGTCCGAGGACAAGCTGTTGCAGAAGCCGGGTCACGTGCTTCTTGTCGATGGCCAGCCTGCATCTTCGGACCGCATGATCGCCTCGCTCGCCGACAAGTGCCGTGTCACCGTCGCGGCCACCCCGGCCCAGGCCATGGAACGCATCGCCGAACAGGACAGGCCCTTCGAACTCGTGATCGTCAGTTTCGACCAGTCACAGTTTGATGGATTGCGCCTGTGCTCGCAATTGCGCTCCGGTGATGCCACGCGCCAGACGCCATTGATGATCATCGTCAATCCCGACGAACAGCAGCTACTCCTGCGTGCCCTCGACATGGGCGTGAACGACTACCTCATGCGACCCGTGGACCGCCAGGAAGTACTGGCACGCGCTTCAACGCAAGTCCGGCGCTGGCGCTATACGGAACAACTGCGCAACAGCGTGAAGGCCTCGATCGAGATGGCCATCACCGATGCGCTGACGGGCCTCTACAACCGCCGCTACCTCGAGACCCACCTCAGCCACATGATCGACCACTACGTGAATCGCGGCAAGGTTCTCTCCGTGCTGGCGGTTGACGTGGACTTCTTCAAGGCCATCAACGACACCCACGGCCACGATGCGGGCGACAAGGTGTTGCAGGAACTGGCCCAGCGCCTGCGCGATCACACCCGCAGCATCGACCTCTGCTGCCGCATCGGTGGCGAGGAATTCATTATCGTGCTTCCCAATACCGACGCCTTCACAGCGGAAAAGATCGGTGAACGCCTGCGCCGGTCGGTGGCGTCCAAGTCCTTCATGGTGGGTGGACCTTCGCTTGTGCCGGTCACGATCTCGGCCGGCCTTGCCTCTCTCTCCGGCATGGATGACACGCTCGAAAAGCTTCTCAAGCGGGCCGACAGCGCGCTTTACCGTGCCAAACGCGAGGGGCGGAACCGGGTGATCAAGGCGAGCCTCGTCGCCTGAGCGCCTGACGCTGCATTGCTGGCACCGCGCCGGCGGTGTATGCGCAAGCCGAAATGCCACCCGTTACCGACCAGATCCACGACCGTGCCGCCGAACCGGGCCGCAGCCATGGCCGCGCCGGTGCCTCCTTTGCGGGCGAAATCGAATTCCGCAATGTCTCCTTCCGCACGCCGCGGGCCGACATCCTGCACGGCATCTCGCTCACCTTCGCCGCCGGCCGCATCACCTGCCTGCTGGGCCCCTCGGGCTGCGGCAAGACCACGGTGCTCCGCCTCGCCGCCGGCGTGGCACGGCCGAGTTCCGGTGAAATCCTGCTGGAGGGCAGGGTGGTGGCGGGCCCCGGCATTTTCGTGCCCCCCGAACAGCGCAACGTCGGCCTCATGTTCCAGGACTATGCGCTCTTCCCCCACCTCACCGTGTTGCAGAACGTGACCTACGGCCTTTATGCGCTGAGCGCCGAAGACGCCCGCAAGGCGGCGCTGACGGCCCTCGACCGCGTGGGCCTCGGTGACATGGCGGACCGTTTCCCCAACCGTCTCTCCGGCGGCGAACAACAACGCGTGGCGCTGGCGCGGGCTATCGTGCCCCGTCCGCAGGTGATCCTCATGGACGAACCGTTCTCAGGCCTCGACCTTCGCCTGCGAGACCGTGTGCGCGCCGATACGCTCGCCGTGGTGCGCGAAACCCGTTCCACTGCCGTGCTCGTCACCCATGATCCCATGGAGGCGATCGAATTCGCCGATCACATCTATCTCATGCGGCAGGGCCGGATCGTCCAGCAGGGCACGCCGGAGGAGCTTCATGCAGCGCCCGTGGACAGCGCTGAGGCACAATTCTTCTCATCTTATAACGTCTTCCCGGGCACGGTGCGGAATGGG
>CALMLK010000471.1 GCA_937868035.1 uncultured Alphaproteobacteria bacterium | reverse complement strand
GTCGGGCTTTCACGTTTGCGACACACTCAAAACAAAACACCCCGCCGTTTCCGGCGGGGTGCATGGTGTGACTAACCTTGGGTGGTGATTATGCGAACCACCAACGGTCGTACATGTAGCCACCGTCGTGATCGTTGTCGGCGTTGAGGTCGCCATGGGCAACCTTCGTCGACAGGGCGCCCACGTAGTTGGCGAACATCATCACGATCTGGCCGCTGTCGTCATGGACGAGCTGCTGCATTTCCGCATACATGGCGGCGCGCTTGGCATCGTCCGTTTCCGCACGGGCCATCGGCAGCAGTTCGTTGAAGCGCGGGTTCTTCCAGTGCGTGTCATTCCACGCGGCATCGCCGGCAAGCGAAACCGTGAGCATTGCGTCAGCCGTCGGACGGCCGCCCCAATAGCAGTGACACCAGGGCTTCTTGATCCAGACGTTGTCCCAGTAGCCGTCGTTCGGCTCGCGGACCACGTCGATCTCGATGCCGGCGGCCTTGGCCTGTTCGGCCATCAGCAGCGCGCAGTCCACGGAACCGGCGAAAGCCGCATCGGCAGCCGAGAGGCTGACCTTGAGGTTTTCCATGCCGGCCTTCTTGAGCAGCGACTTCGCCTTGTCCGGATCGTAGGTGTAGACCGGTTCCGGGTTGGTCGCGAACTTCATGGCCGAAGCGATCGGCGAGTCGTTGCCGGGCTTGCCGTAGCCGAAGAGGACCTTGTCCACCAGTTCCTGGCGGTTGAGGGCCCACTTGATGGCCTGGCGGACTTCGAGCTTGTCGAAGGGTGCCTGGTCCACCAGCATCGGCGCGTTGTAGTACTGATAACCCGAGACGTTGTAGAGCTCGGTATCAGGCGCCGACTTCAGCATGTCGATGGTCTTGAGGTCCGCCTTGTCGGAGAAGTCCACTTCACCGGCGAGATAGGCGTTGGTACGGGCCGCAGGATCGACGATCGAAAGCTGCGTCACTTCGTCGAAGTTCGGCGGAGCGAAGGCGTTCGGGTTGCGCTTGAAGTGCGCCTTCACGCCCGGCTCGAAGCCATCCAGCACGAACGGACCAGCGCCGTTGCCCGAGAGGTCCGGCTTGCCGTCGACGATGGCAAGGATCGGGAACTGGTAGTTCGACAGATTGTAGGGGAAGTCCGCATCCGGGCCCTTCAGTTCGAACACGACCGTGTCAGCGCCGTCGGCCTTCACCGAAGCGACACCGGCGAGATAGGCCTTGCCGGGCGACTTGGAGTCGGGTCCGATGTGGTAGTTCACGGTGCCCACCACGTCATCAGCCGTCACCGACTTGCCGTTGTGGAAGGCCACGCCCTTGCGGAGCTTGAACACCCACTTCTTGGCGCCGTCAGCCGGTTCCATGCTCTCGGCGAGATAGGGAACAACGTTGCCCTTGGGGTCGATGCGCACGAGCGGAGCGCCCGTGAGGCCCTTGCCCCAGGCGAAGTTCATGCCGTGGGCCCAGGTGGCCGGATCGAACGTGTCGGTCGTGGCGCCATGGCCGAGACCGGCGCGGAAGTGGCCGCCCGGCTTGGCTTCGGCGCGGGCCGCCCGCACGAACAGCGCGTTCGCGGAGGTCAGCGTCAGGCCGCCGGCTAGCGCGAACTTGGTGAAGTCACGGCGGGAGAGCTTTCCCTTCGTGACCGCCCGCTTCGCGAGCTCCAGTTTATATTCAAATTCAGTCATGTTTCACTCCGTTATTGGTGTGGGTGATGCTGGGGGAAGTGGACGGCGCAAGAAAGCTGGCGAACCCTGTGCCGCACTCGTCTCGCGAAACGCTCCCCACATATTTTTCTTATGGCTCCAAACGAGGCCCATCCGTTTTTGCCGGACTTGGATGCAAGCCTCGCATGACCTTGTCCCGCCGTCAATTCTCTATGATGTGAAGCAAAATGACGCCTGTGATCCGGATTGACGGTTTGCGTCGTAAAAGAGTCGTTTGCACATCAGGGCTCCCACACACGTGAAAAAAATTCGTATCGCCGTCGTCGGCAGCGGCATCTCCGGGCTGTCGGCGGCCTGGCTTCTGTCGCGCCGCCATGATGTGACATTGTTCGAGGCCGACCACCGCTTGGGCGGTCACACCAACACCGTCAACGTGAGCGTGGCGGGTGGGACAACGGCAATCGACACGGGCTTCATCGTCTCGAACACCTGGACTTATCCCAATTTCACTGCCTTCATGGACCATCTTGGCGTGGCCATGACCGATACGGCCATGAGCTTCTCCGTCAGCGCCGAAAATGGCCGCTATGAATACGCCGGTGAGAACCTCGCAACGCTCTTGGGCACGCCGCGGCAATGGGCCTCTCCACGGCACTGGCGCATGATTGCCGATCTCGTGCGCTTCTACCGCACGGCCGAGCGCCTCGCCCCGCAGATGCCGGAGTCCATGACGCTCGGCCAGTTCCTCCACCGCGAAAATTACGGCGAGACCTTCATGCGCCGTCACATCCTGCCCATGGCGGGGGCGATCTGGTCTTCGACGCCGGAGCAGGTGGCGGCCTATCCGTTGCGGGCCTTCGTGCGCTTCTTTGCCAACCACAAACTCTTTGCCCTCGGCCAGCGGCCAGACTGGCGCACAGTTACCGGCGGATCCCGGGAATATGTGAAGCGCCTCGTTGCCGATGGCCGCTTTGCTGTCCGCCTGTCGTCGCCTGTCGCCGCCCTCCGCCGCGGGAGCAGTCAGGCCCACCTCACGCTGGCCGGGGGTGAAACCCATTCCTTCGATGCGGTGGTCCTGGCCACCCACGCCGACCAAGCGCTGCGGCTTCTCTCCGATCCCTCGCCGGCGGAATTGGGGCTGCTGCGGCCGTTCAAGACATCACCCAATCGTGTCCTTCTCCACCGCGATGCCACACTCATGCCGCGCACGCGTCGGCTGTGGTCGGCATGGAACTACCGGGGCGATGAAGGTGGCCACGATTCGCGCCTCGCCGTCACCTACTGGATGAATGCCTTGCAGAAGCTGGAGACTCCCACCCAGCACTTCGTTTCGCTCAATCCGCAGCAGGATCCGGCAGCGCATCTGCTCGATGGCACGTTCCAGTACCGCCATCCCCTCTTCAACGTCGAGACGCTGGCGGCCCAGCGTGAACTCTGGTCGCTGCAAGGCGTGAACCGCACCTGGTTCTGCGGTGCCTGGTTTGGTTCCGGCTTCCACGAGGACGGCTTGCAGGCGGGCCTCGCCGTCGCGGAACAACTGGGCGGCGTGGCCCGGCCCTGGACTGTGGCCGAACCGTCAGGCCGCATCCATATCGCACCATCAACCGAGTCCCAGCACTATCCCTTCAGCGAGGCCGCCGAATGAGCGTGGTCCCGGCCATCTACGTGGGAACCGTGACGCACCGCCGCCTGCGCCCGGTTGCGCACGCGCTCCACTACGACGTTGCCTCCCTGCTGGTCGATGTCGATGATCTCGCCGCTGGCCGCACGCCGCTCCTTCTCTCCCACAACGGCTTCAATCTCTTTTCCATCCACGACAAGGATCACGGCGAACAGGACGGCGCGGCGAGCATCCGCGACTATGCCTGGCGCGAGGTCAGGAAGGCAGGCCTGGAAGGTGAGGTGTCACGCATCCTCATGCTCGCCTATCCTCGCATCCTGGGTTACGCCTTCAACCCGCTCACCACCTATTATGCGCTCGATGCCGGGAGCAACGTGCGCCTGATGATCTACGAGGTGCACAACACCTTCGGCGGCCGCCACACCTATGTGGTGGGCCCCGATGGCGATGCAGGGGCCAGTTTCGGGACGGTCGACAAGGTTTTCCGCGTCTCGCCCTTCAATGGCGTGGAAGGCACCTACGGGTTGCGTGCCTCGCAGCCCGCCGAGACGGTGGCCGTCGGCGTGTCATTGACCACGGCGGAGGGCCC
>CALMLK010000470.1 GCA_937868035.1 uncultured Alphaproteobacteria bacterium | reverse complement strand
CACCGGTGCGCCGCTGCCCCCCGGTGCCGATACCGTCATCATCCAGGAAAACACAAGCCGCGAGGGCGACAGCCTGACGGTGCACCACGGCGCGGACAAGGGCCGGAACATCCGGCGCGCTGCACTGGACTTTGCCCGGGGTGATACCCTGCTGCAGGTGGGCCAGCGGCTTCGCCCCCGCGACATCGGACTTGCTGCCGCTGCCAACGCGAGAAAAATCCGTGTGCGGAGGAAACCGCACATCATCCTGTTCGCCACAGGCGATGAACTGGTGCAACCCGGAGAGCGCGCCAGGCCGGACCAGATCTATTCCTCCAATTCCCACGCGCTTGCCGCCATGGCTGAAGCGCTGGGCGCGCGGGTGACAAACCTCGGCATCGTTCCGGACACGCTGGCCGCCACGAAGGCTGCCGTGCGCAAGGGCATGAAGGGTGACATTCTGCTGACCACCGGGGGCGCTTCGGTCGGCGACCACGACTATGTGCAGGCGGCGTTCAAGGCCTGCGGGATTCGCATCGGCTTCTGGAAGATCGCCATGCGGCCTGGAAAACCGTTCATGCATGGCCGCAAGGGCAAGCTGCACGTCATGGGGTTGCCCGGAAATCCGGTCTCGGCCCTGGTGACGGCACGGCTCTTCCTCAAGCCGCTGATCGACGCGCTGCAGGGCTTGCCCCCGGAGGGCGAGGCGCCGCGGGCGATCCTGACCGCACCGCTGCCCGCCAACGACGACCGGCAGGATTACATCCGCGCCACGCTCGCCTGCGCTCCGGATGGACAGCGCAGCGTGACACCCTTCTCCGTCCAGGATTCCTCCATGCAGCGGTCGATGCAAACCGCCCACTGCCTCATCATCCGGACCGCCCATGCCGCTGCTGCGGCGGCGGGAGACGGCGTTCCCATTCTCCTGCTCGATTTCTAGCGCTTTTCGCCCAGACTTCGCCAAATCCGGCTCAGAACGCAAACAGTTTGCGAACAGGTGCGGAACATGGTACTTATGTTGCGGTAATGTTCCGAATCTGCCTGATCTGGAGGGCGCAAAATGCTCACCCGCAAACAACTTGAGCTTCTTTTGTTCATCAACGAGCGCATGAAGGAAGAAGGGGTTCCCCCGTCCTTCGAGGAAATGAAGGAGGCGCTCGACCTGCAGTCCAAATCAGGTGTGCACCGCCTCATCGTGGCGTTGGAGGAGCGCGGCTTCATCCGCCGCATGCCGAACCGGGCCCGCGCTCTGGAAGTGCTCAAGCTGCCGGATGCCTACAATCCTGCGGTTGCCAAGAAGGGCACCTTCAAGCCCAATGTCATTGATGGAACGCTTGGCAAGGTGCGCACCCTGCCTTCCGCCAACGACCGCCAGCCTGCCCCAGCGGCAGCCAATGCCAACGTGGTCGTGCCGATGATGGGGCGAATCGCGGCTGGTGTTCCCATTGCCGCCATCCAGGATCATTCCGCCAACATTCCGATCCCGCCAGACATGCTGGGCAATGGTGAGCACTATGCACTTGAGGTCAAGGGTGACTCCATGATCGATGCCGGCATTTTCGACGGCGATACGGTTTTGATCCGCAAGGGCGAAACGGCCATGAACGGCGATATCGTTGTCGCATTGGTTGATGATGAGGAAGCCACGCTGAAGCGCCTGCGCAAGAAGGGCGATTCCGTGGCGCTGGAAGCGGCCAACCCCGCCTACGAGACGCGCATCTTCGGACCGGACCGCGTGCGTGTGCAGGGCAAGCTCGTGGGACTGCTGCGCAAGTACTGAGATTGCGGCGTTCCGCTTCGGCGTCCCTATATTTGCGGCCGTGTTCTCCTGTCGCATCCCGTTGCGATCGCGTGAGCTGATGCCGGGGCGTCATTGCCGCCACCCATCATGGCATCCAGTATTGTGGCAACCCCAGTGGGTCGACGCCTGATGGTCCCTGACGTCTGTTGACCCGTAGTGGGTATGGTCCTGCCTTTTTCTTTGACAAGGGCCGAGGGCTGACCTTCAATTCAGGGGAAGCGCAACTCCAGCAGAATGGCGATTACGAATGAAGATCTACGGCGATATCAACTCCCCTTTTGTGCGCATGTGCCTTGTGACGGCGCATGAGGCTGGCCTCAAGGACAAGGTCGAATACGTCAAGACCAGCGTGAAACCGCAGGAAGTGAACGCGGACCTGCGGCGACTCTCCCCCATCGCCAAGGTGCCTGTGCTGGAGACGGATCACGGTGCAGGAATTCACGACAGCCGGGTGATCATGGAATACCTCGTGCATGTAAGCGGCCGCACCGAACTTCTACCGCATGAGGGTGTGAAGCGATTCCGCATCCTCACCCTGCAGGCAACGGCGCAAGGTGCCGCCGACGCCGCCGTGAGCCTCCGCTACGAGCAGGCGGTGCGGCCGGAAGACAAGCGCTGGCCTGAATTCCACGACCGCCAGCGGCAGCGCGTCCTCGACACCCTTTCCGATCTTGAGCAGAACTGGCTGGACACGCTGGCCGCTGTGACAGTGGGCAGCATCTGCACGGCCTGCATGCTGGGCTATGTTGATTTCCGCCACGGCGCGCTGGCGTGGCGCAACCATTTTCCGAAGCTCGCCGAATTCGAGGCGCGCTTTGCACCGCGCGACAGCATGAAGGCCTGGGCGTTGGCCTGAGGGTAGACATGAGTGAAACACTGACTGCGCGTGTGATTGTTGTCGGCGGAGGCCCCGCCGGTCTCGCCGCCGCCACGCTCTCGGCCCGCGAGGGCATTTCCACGCTGCTCATAGCACCTGAGGCGGGGCCAGACCCGCGCACCGTGGCGCTGATGGAACCCTCGCTGCGCCTGCTGAATCGCATTGGCGTGTGGCCGGGTTCGCTCTCGTTCGTGTCTTCGCCCCTGCTCCATCTCGACATCATCGATGACATGGGCAACCTCGTCAGTGCGCCGCGCCTCACCTTCTCCGCCGCTGAAGTTGGGCTCGACGCCTTCGGCTGGAACATCCCGCTGGGGGCGCTCACCGTCGAACTCCGCAACGCGGCGCAGCAGGCGGGCGTGGAGATCATCGCCGATACAGTGACCGCGGCCGAGAACCTCGGGGCTGTCGCCGCCGTCGATACGGCATCGGGAGCGCGCTATTACGGCGAGGTGCTGATCGCGGCGGATGGCATCGAGTCGCTGCTGCGCAAGGCTGCCGGCATCAATGTGGACCGCTGGTCGTTCGACCAGTCCGCCCTTGTCACCACATTCCAGCATTCGGGTCCTCATCACGGCGTCTCGACGGAGCGGCACCGGCCTGGCGGCGCTTTCACCACCGTGCCGCTGCCGGGCAATGCCTCCAGCCTCGTCTGGATGGGCGCGCCACCCATCATCGAAAGCCTCCTGTTCCGCACGGGACAGGAACTCGCCATGGAGATCCAGTTGGTGACCCGGGGCACGCTGGGGCTCATCAGTGGTGTGACGCCACCCAAGGCTTTCCCCATGCGGGGCTTGCGCGCCCGGCAGTTCGCGGCGAACCGTACCATGCTCACGGGCGAGACAGCCCATGCCTTCCCGCCGGTTGGGGCACAGGGCCTCAATATGTCACTGCGCGACGTTGGCCACGCAATCGATGTGGTGCTGGGTCACGATGATGCCGGCTCGGGGGCCGCGATGACGGAGTATCACGCCCGCCGCAGCCGCGACGTGACCGAACGGCAGGCCATCATCTCAGCCATGAACACGTCCATGCTGGCGGAATTCCTGCCGCTGGACCTGATGCGTGTCGGTGCACTGTCAGCTATCTCGGCCTTCCCGCCGCTGCGGCAATTGGTGATGCGCCAGGGCCTCGCGCCCTCCAGCAACCTGCCCTACGCCATGCGCGGATAGCGCCGCCGGTTCCCCGGCCACAATGCGTTTCACTTTTGTGCCCCTTGCCATTGCGCGGCGTCCTTGGCAATCAAGGCGCATGGAACTCCCGACGGCAAAGTTCGGAATCGGACAGATCGTCAAGCATCGCCTCTTTGATTTTCGTGGCGTCATCTTCGACGTGGATCCGACCTTCAACAACACCGAGGAATGGTACAACGCCATCCCGGTGGAAGCGCGCCCGCGCAAGGACCAACCCTTCTATCACCTGCTGGCCGAAAATGAAGATTCGGAATACGTGGCCTATGTGTCCGAGCAGAATCTGCAAGCCGACGAGACGCAAGTTCCGGTGCGTCACCCGCAGGTTCAGGATTATTTCCAGAGCTACGACAAGTCGCGCGGCCTCTATCGCCTGCGGGATAGCCGCGCCAACTGATTTCTAGATCATCTCCGACCGCGCCGCGCGCCAGATACGCCATTGGCGGCGCCATTGTGGAACGTCGCGCCGTCCGGCCCGGGCTGCATCACTGTAGAGCGGCGTGACCGCTGCGGGCAGGAAGCCGGGCAGCAGTTGTTTCGGCACGTCCTTCAATGCGGTGCGCGCCTCTTCGAACCGCGTGTTGGCAAGCGCCAGCATGTCGTCTCGGGTCTTCCCCGGCGGCTGCCAGCGTTCGCTGCGGGGCGAGAGGGCAAGCGTGCGCGCGAGACCGAGTGCCACGCCCGCGAACCCTGCCGCGCTGGCGGCCTTCGGAGCGGCTGTCTGATCGATCACCATGCAGGACAACTGGATGAGCGCCGATTGCGTTTCGCCGAAATAGGCCTCCACGCTTGCGATATCCGGCATCACGTCGGCGTAGAGATCGAAGCGGCGGGCCTCCACCATGGCGCTCAAGGATGCCAGTGGGAGCGAGTTGGCGGCAACGGTCTCCGCGAGAGCCTGCGCCACGGGATGCGAGCCGCCCTCGCCGCTCTCCATTGCCGCCAGCGTATCGGCCCACCATTGCAGGCGGATTTCGCCGATGGGTGACTCGCTCACCAGTGACGGGATGCGGGCCAGTTCCGTGGCGAAAGCCGCAATCGCGAAGAGCGGCGGCTGCAGCGACTCCGGGGCGAAAAGCAGCGCCAGATAGCGGTCCTTGTCCCCGAGGCGCACGGTTTCGCGGCAAGCGGCGAAAGCATCCTGTGGGGCGGGATCAAGCATTGGCTTCCCCCACGGCGAGGAGCACTGCAGCGACGCGGCGGCGCTCGGCCACAACGACGTTGTAGACATGCACGGCCGATGACGTCGCCATCACCTCAAAGGCGATGCCCCAGCCTTTCAGCAGTGCCTGCACGGCGGGCGGCAGGCGCTGCAAGGTCTCGCCTGTTCCGATGATGAGGAAATCAATGTCCTGCCGCTCGGCATTCACCGCAGCGAAATCCTCCGCCGAAATGTCAGCCGTGAGAACGGGACGCCAGGCGCGCATGCCGCTGGGCAGCACCATCAGCGCGCCCTGGTGGGACATGCCGGCGAAGCGGAAGCCACCCGCGCCGAACTGTTCGATCGGCGCGACTTGCGGCAGGAATTTGCCGGCGTTCTCCGCCGCCCCGGTCACGGCCGCGCGCTGGCGGCCTGCTTCGCCACGTCAGTGGTCCAGTCGCGCTTGGAGCCGAGCAGGATCATCACGGGCGAGGCCACGAAGATCGACGAATAGGTGCCGACGACGACACCCCAGATCATCGTGAAGGTGAAGTTGGAGAGCACTTCGCCGCCGAACGTGTAGAGCGCGATCAGGGCCAGCATGGTGGTGACGGAGGTGAGGATCGTGCGCGGCAGCACCGAGTTCATGGAGAAGTCGATGAGGTCGGCCAGACCCATGGCCTTGTATTTGCGCAGATACTCGCGGATGCGGTCGAACACCACGACCGTGTCGTTCAGCGAATAACCGATGATCGTGAGAATGGCGGCGATGGTGGAAAGGTTGAACTCGATGCGCAGCAGGCAGAAGAGCCCGATGGTCAGCAGCACGTCGTGGAGCAGCGAGACCACGGCGCCAACGGCGAATTGCCATTCGAAGCGCAGCCACACATAGCCGAGGATGAATAGGATGGCGACGACCACGGCGAGGATGCCCTGCTGGGTGAGTTCGCCGGAGACCTTGGGGCCGACCGAGTCGACCGAAAGGTATTCAATGCCGCTGCCCAATCCGGCCTTCAGTTGTTCCACGGCATCATGCTGGGCCTTGTCGCCGCCTTCCACGATGGGGAGGCGGATGAGGATGTCACCCTGGGCGCCGAAGTTCTGCAACTCCGCGCCTTGGAAGCCGAGTTCCTCCACCTTGGTGCGCAAGGTGTTGATTTCGGTGGCGGCCGGCGGGCGCACGATCACGTTCGTGCCGCCCTTGAAATCGACGCCGAAGTTCAGCCCGACGAAGATGAAGAGCAGCACCGAGGCGAGGCAGAGAAGTCCGGACACGAAGAAGCCGAAGCGGCTGAGCCGCATGAAGTGGATCTTGGTGTCGTCGGGGATGAAGCGGATTGGTCTGTACATGGCGTGATCCCCGCTCTCAGAGCGGAACCTCTTTAGGTTTGGCCCAGCGCACCCACAGCGCCACGATGAGGCGCGTCACGGTGTAGGCCGTAAACATTGTTGTCATGATGCCGATGGCATGGCTGATGGCGAAGCCGCGCACGGGGCCTGAGCCCACGCCCAGCAGCACAAGTGCTGCAATGAGAGCCGTGAAGTTCGAGTCGATAATGGTGCCGAATGCCGACTTGAAACCCGTCTCGATCGAGTTGATGGCGCTTCTGCCGTTGCGCCATTCTTCGCGCTGGCGCTCGAAGATGATGACGTTCGAGTCGACCGCCATGCCCATGGTGAGCACGATGCCGGCGATGCCCGGGAGTGTCAGCGTGAAGCCCATGAAGGACATCACTGCCACCAGCATCACCAGGTTGATGATGAGCGCCAGGTTGGCGAAGACGCCGAACAGCCCGTAGGCGATGATCATGAAGACGATGACGAGTGCGAGGCCCACGGCCGAGGCGATGAGTCCGGCGCGGATCGAGTCCGAACCGAGGCTCGGGCCGACGGTGCGCTGTTCCACCACCACCAGCTTGGCTGGCAAGGCGCCGGAGCGCAGAACGACGGCGAGGTTTGCCGTTTCCTCAGACGTGAACTGGCCGGAAATCTGGCCGGAGCCTCCGAGGATCGGCTCGTTGATCACGGGTGAGCTTTGCACCACCCCGTCGAGCACGATGGCGAAGGGCTTGTTGACGTTCTCCGCCGTCAGCTTGCCGAAGCGCACTGCGCCCTTCTGGTTGAAGCGGAAGGTCACGACCGGACGGTTGTTCTGGCCGAAGGACGGCTGGGCGTCGGTGAGGTCGGCGCCATCCACCGTGGCGCGGCTGCCGGACTGCACCCATAGCTGGGGCAAGGCCG
>CALMLK010000469.1 GCA_937868035.1 uncultured Alphaproteobacteria bacterium | reverse complement strand
AGACCACCATCCTGCGCACCGTGTCCGGCTTTCTTGATCCCACCGGTGGCCGCGTGCGGATCGGCGGGCAGGACATGGAAGGGATCGGGCCCAACAAACGGCCGACGGCCCTCATCTTCCAGAACCTGGCGCTGTTCCCGCTGATGACGGTTGCCGACAACATCGCCTACGGCCTTCGCGTGCGCGGCGTGTCCAAGGCCGATCGCATGAAGAAGGCGGACGAACTCCTGCACATGATTGCGTTGCAGGGGCAGGGCCAGAAGCTGGTCAGCGAATTGTCGGGCGGTCAGAAGCAGCGCGTCGCCATCGCGCGCGCACTGGCGGTGCAGCCCAAGGTGCTGCTCCTCGACGAGCCGCTCTCGGCGCTCGATCTGAAACTCCGCCAGCACATGCGCACCGAGTTGCGCGCCATCCAGCAGCAGGTCGGCATCACGTTCATCTACATCACCCATGACCAGGGCGAAGCCCTTACCATGTCGGACCGCATCGCCGTCATGAGCGACGGCGTGATCGAGCAGGTGACCGACGGCAAGACCGTCTATGATGATCCGTCGACGCCGTTTGTGGCGTCCTTCGTGGGCGAGAACAATGCCTTCCCCGGCACGGTGGTGTCGGCGGATGCCAGCGGTGCCATGATCGAGACGGCCTTCGGACCGTTGCGCGGGCGCAATCCCAAAGGCCTGAAGAAGGGCGACAAGGCCATTCTCTTCGTGCGGCCGGAAGCCCTGCGCCCCGGCAAGTCGACGGCAGACACGAGTTTCTCCAGCCCCGTGCTGAGCGTCGCCTTCGAAGGCAACATGACTCATCTGTTCCTCAAGGGTCCCGCGAAGAAGGACATCATGATGACCGTGGCGCGCCACAGCGGGGCGAAAATCCCGGCCCAGGGCAGCACTGCGGCGGTGCATTACGAGCCTATCCACGGCCTTGCCCTGCCCGAGGGCAAGATGGCGCGCGAGTAACCGCCATGGGCAGCCGCGGTTTCGTCTTCATCATTCCCGTCATCGTCATCGCCGCCTTCTGGCTGATGGCGCGCTGGGAGGAGCGTCACTTCCACGATCCGACCCACAAGGGCTATTTCGAACGCAACGGCGTCATGCTCGGCACCGCCTTCGTGGTGCTCGTCGTGTTCTGGACGTTGTTCCTCGTCACGCTGCCCTATCTCTACATGGTGGTGGAGAGCTTCCATCCGCAGTTGCCGGTTCTGCAGCGCGGCGGGCCCAAGGATTTCCTGACGGTCGCGCAATACAAGTCCTTCATCATCGATCCCACAAGCGACGAAGTGAACTGGCCGCACATCAACGCCTTCTGGATCTCGATTCTCATTTCGGCGCTCGTCACTTTCATCAACCTGGTGATCTGCTATCCGCTGGCCTTCTACATGGCGCAGACGGGCGGGGCGCAGAAGGTGCGCCTCCTGATGATGGCGCTCATCGTGCCCTACTGGGTCAACGAAATCCTGCGCGCCTTCGCGGTGCGCGTCATTCTCGCCGCCAAGGGGCCGCTGAATCTTGCCCT
>CALMLK010000468.1 GCA_937868035.1 uncultured Alphaproteobacteria bacterium | reverse complement strand
TCGTCGATGATTCGGGCCTTCCCGACGGCAACGGCTGGGACGAGGTCGAGGCGCCCGGTGTCACCGCCAACGCCGCCTACGCGCTGGAGATCACGGGTGATTCCATGCAGCCTGTTTATCGCGAGGGCGACACCATCATCATCTCGCCCGCCGCCACGGTGCGCAAGGGCGACCGCGTGGTGGTGCGCACCACGGATGGCCAGGTGATGGCCAAGATCATGCAGCGGCAAACCGCCAAGAGCATTGAGCTCGCTTCGTTCAATCCCGACCACCCCAACAAGGTGCTCGACATGAAGAGCGTCGACTGGGTGGCGCGCATCATCTGGGCCAGCCAGTAAGGCCAACGTGCTGAAAATATCGCTGGGGGAGATGGTACCGCCACCCCGGCTCGAACGGGGGACCTCTAGATCCACAATCTAGCGCTCTAACCAACTGAGCTATGGCGGCACGGGCGCTTCACTAGCGCAACACTTCTCCGAGTGCAAACCCCTGTGCCGGGAAAATTCCGCAGCGCGGGACCTCACCCGAAAACCGAAAAGAAAAGGCCCGGACATGCCGGGCCTGGAGGAAGCGGCGCCGGGAGGGAGGCACCGCGAATTCTGGGGTCGCCAGACTCAGGCGGCCTTGTGGAACGGGAAGGCAGCGAAGCTCTTGGTGAAGCCTTCCTGCACGGGGGCAGCGGCTTCGCGGACGAAGGCTGCCGTTACATCGTTCAATTCCTGGAACTGCTTCATGGCGACTTCCGACTGGGCCTTGAAGAAATCCTGCTGGAGCGTGAAGAGCGCCTCGGGCGACTTGACGGCTGCGGCATCGCGCCAGAAGCCCATCACGGCCTTGGTGTTGGTTTCAAGGAAGGCCATGCCCTTGGACTGAAGGTCGGCAAGGCGGGCCTGGCACTGCTTGGCCGAGGCGGTCAGCGCTTCAACGCTTTCCTTGGCCGGGCCAGTGTCACCACCAAAGGCGGCCTGGGCGGAATCGATGGAGCCGGTGACGAAATCGGTGGCGAGTTCGACGGGGGATTTGGTCTTGCGGGTCATGACGCGTTCTCCATTCCTGTGTTTCGCCTCCCTCTTACCACCATTTTTTGTGCAATGCAACATAAATGTTGCAGCGCACAATCCACAGCTTTCGCACCACAGGGGCCATCAGGGTTAAGGAAGTGTGGACGTGGTCGCTCAAACTTGATTTATTGCAACGACTTGGGGCCGCGTTGGCCCCGTTTGCTCAGGCCTGCCAGACCCCCGTGACCACCACCCGCCCCCGAACGCTTGAAGACCTGCGCCAGGACAGCAATCCGGCGTGGCTGTGGGATGCCGCACGCGGACGGATCGTGTGGGCCAATACGGCAGGGGTCACACTCCTCGGCGGCGACAGCGTGTTCGATCTGGTGGACCGTCCTTTCGACGCCGAAGACCCCGGGGTTTCTGCCGTGCGCGGCCTTTCGGCGTCCCTTGCGCCCGGACAGGTGCGCTCCCTTCGCCTCCCCATGCCGGGTGCCAGTGCCGGTGAAGACATGGCGGTGTTGTGCAGCCTGCATCTCCTCGCCGATGGCCGGCAGGGCGTTCTGGTGGCGGGTGAACCGCCGCCCAAGGCCCTTTCTCCCATCGGCAGTGATATGGCGGGTTCAGCGCTGCTGCACCTTCCCGTCGCGGTCCTGATCTGCGATGCGGGCGGCCACATCCTTCACGGCAACGCTGCCGCGCGCGACCTGATCGACCTCGCCACCGCCCGCAGCCTTGCGGATCTGGTTGCCGTTGAGGGCAAGGCCGAGGCTCTTGTCACGGCGCTGCACCGCAGCGGCATGACGAGCGCCGTCGTCCCCCTCACCTGCCGCCTGGGACAGCGCGACGTGCGACTCACCCTGTCGCGCCTGCCCGCAGGCGGGCTGTCCCTCATCTCTGTCGTCATGGAAGACGTGACGGACCGCCGCGCCCTGGAGCGCAGCCTTTCCGCACCAGCCAGCGCGCCGGTGGTGGCTCCTCCGCAGGATGCTTTCGCCATGCTGGCGAAATCCATGCAGGACACGATTGAAGCGCAATCGCGCCGCCCGTCGAAGCCTGCCTTGACACCCGCTCCGGAGCCACAGGCAAAGGCGGAGGTGCCGCCCGACGCCAAGCCGCCGCGAACCGCCGAACCCGCGCACCCCCGCGCCAGGACTCCTGACGCGCCCGCCGACAAGGCTCATGGCTCCGAGGTTTCGAAAATGCCGTTCGTGCCGGAACCCGTGCGGCACGCCTTCGAGCGGACGGGCGAAGCCATTCTGATCGGCCGGGGCGAGACGCCTCTCTTTGCCACCCGCAAGGCGGCGGAGTTGCTGGGCTATGATTCTCCCGATCGTGTGCTGGGCGATGCGGGACTGTGGCAGCAGATCCGCGCCGATGCGCAAGCGCGACGCCCGACCAGCCTGCCTACGTCCACGGGCGAGGCCCTCGATCTCGCGGTGACAAGCCGCTGCGTGCCCTGGGTCAGCGGCCCCGCGCAGGAGTTTGTCCTCCACCGCGCGCCAGCCGTTGCAAAGAGTGAAGCCGCCCTTGCGTCACCCGTCGTGGCCGCACCTGCGCCCGAACCCGTGCCGCCATCACCACTGCCTGCTCCTGCCGTCGCTGCCGACAGCAAACCTGTTGCCGTCGTGGCCGAGACCAGTGCGACTGCCGCGCCCGCCCCGCCGCCCGCTTCCGGCCAGGTGATGGCGACCAATGAACTCAAGGCCATGCTCGATGTGGCTTCCGACGGCATCATCGCACTGGACAGCGAAGGCTGCATCCTGAGCTTCAGTGCCGGGGCCGAGGCCATCTTCGGCATGCCGCAGTCCGAGGTGCAGGGCCGGCCCTTCGCCGACCTTCTCAGCCCCGATGGCCGCAAGGCGTGGCGTGATTATCTCGCAGCCCTTGCGGGACCGGGACTTGCCAGCGTGTTCAACGACGGCCGCGAATTTTCCGCGATCGTCAAGCAGGGCGGCACCGTTCCGCTGTTCGTGACGCTGGGCAAGCTGCAATCTCCCCATTCACAGGCGAGCTTCTGCGCGGTGGTGCGCGACATCACGCAGTGGAAGCGCACCGAACAGGAATTGCGCGAGGCCCGCGACATGGCCGAGCAGGCGAACCGGCAAAAATCGGAATTCCTTGCCGGCATCAGCCACGAAATCCGCACGCCGCTCAACGCCATCCTCGGGTTCTCGGACGTGATGCGCACCGAGCGTTTCGGTGAAATCCGCAACGAGAAATACCGCGCCTATGCCAACGACATCCACGCCAGCGGTTCACATCTGCTGGCGCTGGTGAATGACCTTCTGGATTTGTCCAAGGTGGAGGCGGGCAAGCTCGAACTGGATTTCACCGCCGTCAACGTGGCGGATGCCGTCGACCATACGCTGCGCCTCCTCAACGAAGAAGCGGCGCGCGCAAATGTCGTGGTGCGAAAATCACTGGCACCGGGCCTGCCCCGCGTCGTCGCGGATCTGAGGGCGCTGCGTCAGGTGCTGCTCAACCTGCTCTCCAATGCCATCAAGTATACCAATGCCGGCGGACAGGTGATCGTGTCGGCGCAGATGGACGAGTCGGGCGAAGTGGTGCTGCGCGTCAAGGACAGCGGCATCGGCATGACGGCGACGCAGTTGCAGGAAGCCTTGCGGCCCTATATCCGCGTGGATGCCGCAGGCCGCGAACGTCAGGGCACGGGATTGGGCTTGCCGCTGAGCAAGGCGCTCGCGGAAGCGAACCGCGCCCAGTTCAGCATCGCGAGCGAACCGGGCCAGGGTACGCTGGCGGAGGTGCGCTTCCCCGCCACGCGCGTCCTGGCGGAATAGCAAAGGCCCATGGCCGTTCGTGCAACGGAAGGTCCGGCCGGTCAGCGCCGGGTGATGTCGCCCCTGCGCATGGCGGCTGTTCTCCTGTCGCTTCCGCTGTTCCTGCCGCTGGCGGCCATCCTTTTCCTCGCGCTCACCGCCGACAGCAATGCCTGGCCCGATCTTCTCGGCAGCGTGCTGCCGGGCATGGTCCAGCAGACGGTGCTGCTGGCCGCCGGCGTGGCCCTTGTGACGCTCGTCACAGGAACGGTGATGGCGTGGCTGGTGACGTTCTACAATTTTCCGGGCCGCAACCTGATGAAGTGGTCCGCGATCCTGCCGCTCGCGGTGCCGGGCTACATCACAGCCTTCGCCTACGTGGACTACTTCTCTTTCGCCGGCCCTTTCCAGACCGCGATGCGCCGGCTGATGGGTTGGCAATCGCCGGCGGAAAGCTGGATTCCCGAAATCCGTTCGCTGGGCGGCGCCATTTTCGTCATCGCCTTTTCGCTTTACCCCTACGTCTACATGTCGGCACGGGCGGCGTTCCTCAAGCAACCCATGTCGCAGCTTGATGTGGCGCGCACGCTGGGCCGTTCGCCGTGGCGCGCCTTCCTGCAGATCACCCTGCCGCAGGCGCGGCCTGCCCTTGCCGTTGGCACTTCGCTGGTCATCATGGAAGTGATGAACGACATCGGCGCGGTGCAGTTCTTCGGCGTCAACACGCTGACCTATGGCATCTATTCGACCTGGCTCGGACAGGGAAACCTGGGGGCGGCGGCGCAACTGGCCTTTGTGCTGCTGCTCGCCGTTGCAATGCTGATCGGTTTTGAACACCTGATGCGGCAGCGGGATACGCTGTCGCGTGGAGCGCGGGCGCATTCCCCCATTCAGCGGATACGGCTGCGCGGCACGGGCGCGGCACTGGCTTTCGCCGCGCTGTTCGTTCCCATTCTCCTCGGCTTCGGCATTCCCGTGTGGCTGCTGCTGCACTACGGCTGGCGGCGCTTTGCCGACCTGCCATCGCCTGCCTTCTTTTCGGCCATGGGCAACTCGCTGCTGCTTGCAGCGCTGGCCTGCGCCGGAACGGTGCTGCTCGCCCTTCTCTTCGGCCACGCGACACGCAATCACGAAACCCCCTGGCTGAGCCGCCTCACGCGCTTTGCCAGCTTCGGCTATGCGCTGCCCGGAACCGTGCTGGCCATCGGCATTCTCATTCCCTTCGCCTTCCTCGACACGCAAATCAATGCGGTGGCGAAGGCGCTGTTCGGCACCATGCCGGGGCTCATCCTTTCGGGCAGCCTGGTGGCCCTCGTCTTTGCCTATGTGACGCGCTTCCTCGTCATTGCCACCGGCACCGTCGATGCCGGCTTCCTGAAAATCTCGCCACATCTCGACCAGGTGGCGCGGACACTTGGGCGGAGGCCTTTCGCGGTATTTCGCGAAATCCACCTGCCGCTGCTGCGCCCATCGCTCGTCACCGCGACGCTGCTCGTCTTCGTCGATGCGCTGAAGGAGCTTCCCGCCACGCTGCTGTTGCGGCCATTCGACTTCGACACCCTGGCCACTTTCGCGTTCACAGCCGCGTCTCTGGGGCAGCTTGAAGAAGCGGCACTCCCCGCCCTGTCGATTGCCTGCGCGGGATTGATCCCCGTGTTCATCCTGTCACGCAACCTGCGCGACCCGGCGCAGGGCTAGGACGACAGTTCCGGCAGATTGGCGTAGAGATCGAGCGCTTCCGGATTGGCGAGCGCTTCCTTGTTCTTCACGGGACGGCCATGCACCACCTCGCGCACGGCAAGTTCGGTGATCTTGCCGGACTTGGTGCGTGGAATATCGGCAACTGCGATGATCTTCGCGGGCACATGGCGGGGTGATGCGCCGTCGCGGATCGCCTTTTTCATCCGCGCCACCAGATCGTCAGAGAGCGCAACACCGGGCTTGAGGCGCGTGAACAGGATGACGCGCACGTCGCCCTGCCACTCCTGACCGATGGCGAGTGCTTCCAGCACATCGGGAATGCGCTCGACCTGGGCGTAAATCTCGGCCGTGCCGATCCGCACGCCGCCAGGATTGAGCGTGGCGTCGGAGCGGCCATGGATGATCATGCCGCCGTGCGGCGTGATTTCGGCAAAGTCGCCGTGGCACCACAGGCCTTCGAAGCGGTCGAAATAGGCGGCGTGGAATTTTTCGCCGGCGGGGTCATTCCAGAACATGACCGGCATCGAGGGAAAGGGTTGGGTACAGACAAGTTCGCCCTTCTCGCCAAGCACGGGGTGGCCCGCGTCGTCGAACACATCCGCCGCGACGCCCAGCATCGGCCCCTGGATCTCGCCCGCGTAGACAGGTCCATCAGGATTGCCACCCACGAAGCAGCCACAGATGTCGGTGCCGCCTGAAATGGAGGCCAGTTGCACATCGTCCTTCACGCCATCATAGATGAATGCGAAGCCTTCTTCCGAAAGCGGCGAGCCCGTGGACATGACGCTCCGCAACGCCTGGAGCTTCAGGTGATCCTTGGGCCGGAAGCCAGACTTGCGCAGGCTGTCGATATATTTGGCTGACGTGCCGAAGTGGGTCATGCCCTCTTCCTCGGCATAGTCCCAGAGCACACGTTCGGCCGGATGGAAGGGCGAGCCATCGAAGAGCAGGAGCGTGGCGCCCGCGGCAAGGCCGCTCACCAGCCAGTTCCACATCATCCAGCCGCAGGTGGAGAAATAGAAGACGCGGTCGCCGGGCTTCACGTCGGTGTTGAGGACATGTTCAACCAGATGCTTGAGGAGAATGCCGCCATGGCCGTGCACGATGCATTTGGGCACGCCGGTCGTGCCTGACGAGTAGAGAATGTAGAGGGGATGATCGAAGGGCAGTTGCGCGAAAGAGATTGTTTTCGGCGCGATGCCGCGGGTGAGGCTTGCCAGCGTGATGCCGCCGGGAATGGCCGCTGCCACGGCGTCCGCCGTACCGGCATAGTCGAAGACGATGACCTTGCTGAGCGAGGCAATCTGGCGGGCGACCGATGTGATCTTGTCCGCCATGGAGAACATCTTGCCGCCGTAGAAATAGCCATCGCAACAGAGCAGCACCTTGGGTTCGATCTGGCCGAAGCGGTCGAGGATGCCGCGCTCACCGAAATCCGGTGAGCAGGAAGACCAGATGGCACCGAGCGAGGCGCAGGCGAGCAGGCCCACCACTGCGGCGGGATGGTTGGGAACGACGGCGCAGACGCGGTCGCCCTTTTCGACGCCCAGCCGCTGCAGGGCCTGTTGCAATTGCGAGACCTGCTCATTGAGGCCGCGCCAGCTCACAACGCTCCGTGCGCCTGTCTCCGCGCGGAAGATCAGGGCGGGGTCATCGCCGGTGCGGCGCAGAATGTTTTCGGCATAGTTGAGACGGGCCTCCGGAAAGAACCCCGCGTGGGGCATGCGACCGGGATGGGCGATCACGATGTCACCCTTGGCACTCGCCCTCACCTTGCAGAAATCCCAGACTGCATCCCAGAAGGCGGGTGCCTCCTGCAGCGACCAGGCCTGCACAGCGCGAAACCCTTCAGGCGCCACGCCGTGACGGCCCCGGACGAATGCCTCGAAGGCCCGCAGGTTTGCAGTGGCACGGCGGGCGGAGGTGGGCGTCCAGAGCGGCTCATTGATCATGGTGGTTCTTCGGTCCTGTGAGGGCTTGCTCATATCGCCTGCCTTGAAACAGCCGCAAGGGGTGCGGCATAAGAGGGTGATGCGGCGTTCCCTCCGTTACATTTTCCTGGCCATCCCCATGGCCCTGCTCGTCGTTGCGGGCGGCACGGCGATCCTGCTGCCGCAGCTTGCCGCGTCGCGGCTGGCGGCGCGGGCCGAGGCCAGGCAGGGACTCACCATGACCGTGGAGGGACACGCGGGCCTTTCCTTTTCCGACGGGCTGGCGGTCACTCTCGACAACGTCACGTTCATGCGGGGCAGCAAGCAGGGCGTGCCCACCCTGACCGTCGGCCGCATCATCGTGCCATCGCCTCTGGCGCAGCTGGGCGGTGAAGGTCTGCGGCGCATCCGTCTGATCGACCCCGTCTTCACCTTCACGGCATCCGACACCAAAAATCTCGCCGAGAGCGACACTGCGGCCGCGACAGCGAAGGCGACGGTGAAGCCCCTCAACGTCAGCATCGAGAACGGCGCGGTGAAGGCAGCCGATCCACAGCATAACCTGGCGCTCGCCATCACCGACATCTCGGGCGAGATCACGCAGGTGGAGTCAGGTGCGCTCGAAGCCGGCTTGCGCGGCCTGTTCAATGGCGTGGCAACCGAGCTTGCCCTGTCCGTGGATGATGTGCGCCGCCTTGAACAGCGTGGTTCACCTTCCGATGTGACGCTCACCAGCAAGGCCGGGCAGGTCGTCATGTCGGGGCGTCTGCGCTTTACCGGGGCCCTGCAATTCGATGGCAGCGTTTCGGCGGAGGCACAGGACACACAGTCCTTCCTGTCGTGGATGGGCGTGGCGCTCTCCGGCTTTGCCGATGGCGTGCCGCTGGCGCTGGATGCGGGCCTTTCGATCGCACAGTCACAGGCGCGCTTCAGCAACCTCGCCTTCTCGCTGGGCGGCATGCAGGCCAAGGGCAGCGTGGCCTTGCAGGCCGCAGCCCCGCGGCCCGCCATCAAGGCCGATCTCGCCTTCAATTCGGTAAACCTCAACATCTATTCTGCCCATGGCCCTGCAGGAGATGCGCCGCCGCCTGACCTGACGCAGGAGTGGCGCGAAGCATCGCTGCCCTTCAACGATCTCAAGGCGGCTGATGCGGAAATCGCCATCACCACCGACGAGATGACGGCGGGCGCGGTGAAGACCGGGCCTACGGCCTTGCGTGCCACACTCACGGACGGAGCGCTTGTGGCCCATGCCGAAACACAGGCCCTGTTCGGCGGAAAGGGTGTGCTGGACCTGACCCTGCAGCATGGCAACGGCACGCAGATGAAACTCGGCCTCGATGTCACCGGGGCCACGGCCAAGGATTTTCTTGGCAAGGCATTCGGCGTCACGTTCCTCTCCGGCCCCGTTGACGTGAAGGGCGACCTCAGCGCTTCGGGCTCCAGTCCGGCACAGCTTGTCTCGACGCTGGCGGGAACGGCGCGCGTTGCATTGCGCGACGGCGAGGTGGACGGGATCGACCTTGCCAAGCTCGCGGGCTTTGTCAGCACCGAGGACATCCAGGGCTGGGGCCTGTCGCAAGGCTCCGCCACGGCGGTCAGCTCGGCCTCCGCCACGGCCACTTTCAGTGACGGCATTGCCACCTTGTCCGAGGCGCGCCTCACAGCGGCGGGGCTGTCCGCAAAAATCGAAGGAAACGTCGATCTCCTGCGCCGGGCCGTCAATCTCGTGGTGACACCGGAAAAGGGCCTGCCCCTTCCCGTGGCGGCAAAGATCAAGGGTCCGTGGGAAAATCCCAAGCTCTCGGCGAAGCTCGATGTCGATGGCGCATTGCGCGGCAGCAACGGTCTTGACGATGTCGTCGATGGTGTTGCCAAGGATGCCGCGAATTCGGCTAAGAAGGCGTTGAAGAAACTTCTGGGCGACTGACGTAGATGATCCGGGTGCAGGAACAGGCTTTCGATGCGGGCGGGGAGCTGATGGCTTTCAAGGCCGGCAAGACCCATGTGGGCGGCACGGCCCTGTTCGTGGGCTCGGTGCGCGAGATGAATGAAGGCGCTGCCGTTTCCGCCATGACGCTCGAACATTATCCGGGCATGACAGAAAAGGCACTGGCGGCCATCGAGGCCGAGGCACGGGGGCGCTGGCCGCTGGACGATGTGCTCATCATCCATCGCTTTGGCCGCATGTTGCCGGGCGACGATATCGTTCTCGTGCTGTGCAGTTCATCCCACCGGGAAGCGGCATTCGAGGCCTGCCAATTCTTGATGGACTGGCTGAAGACCAAGGCGCCCTTCTGGAAGCTGGAAGAAGGCGGCGGCGCGCCGCGCTGGGTGGATGCCCGCGAGAGCGACGACACGGCGGCGTCTCGCTGGAGCAAGACGTGAGGGCAGGCGCGCTGGCCACCCAGTGGGCCACGGTTCTTGTCCTGCTCGCCCTCTTCGCCGCCATTGCCTATTGGCGGCCGCAATGGGTCTCGGGCGAAGTGAGTTCACGGCCCACGCAAGACCGTCCGGCGGGCGGGCGCTATCACGCCATCGATGGCGACAGCTTCACGCTCGGCGACAGGGAAATCCGCCTGCACGGAATCGATGCGCCGGAATACCGCCAGACCTGCCGCGCCGGCGGCGGGAAGATGGTGAGCTGCGGGAAACTGGCGCGCGATGAACTCTCCCGTCTCATCGGCAGCGGCACGGTGACATGCCGCGTGATCGAACGCGACCGCTATGGGCGGCAGGTCTCGGACTGCATGGCGGGCGAAACCAACATCAACCGCGAGATGTTGCGGCGGGGCTGGGCCGTGGCCTACCGCCGGCACCTCGATGGCCTGGATCTCATTCGTTATGCCAAGGATGAGCAGGACGCGCACGCGGCCCGGCGCGGCATCTGGCAGTGGGACTTCGAAACGCCCGAGACCTACCGCACGCACAACCGCGCCTTCCAGGGCGGGCTCGGCGGCACGTTCAAGGACGATTGAGCGTCAGACCTTCACAAGTCCCGCGCCATCATTGTCGAAGCAGAGGTCCAGAACGCGCTGCAGGCCCGCGGCGTGACGGAAATCCGGTTCGAGATTCTTGCCCGCGGCGATGGCGTTGATGAAGCGGCGGTAGTTGGTCTCGACCGGTTCCGCCTTGATCGCGCGCCAGGCCATGGTGTTCACATCCTCGCCCGTGCAAGCGCGAAGTTCGGTCCAGCCTTCGAAGTGTTTGACTTCAACCGCGCCCTTGTCGCCATGGATGCGCAGGTGAAGCTCGTTGTCGTGGCCCGTCATGAAGCGCGAGGCCTGGATGATGCCAAGCGCTCCATTGGCAAACTCGACCGTCATCACGGCGGAGTCGTTGGCATCCAGGGGATATTCGCCGATCTTGTCGCCGTCCGCCTTGTGGAACGTCTTGAGGCGGGGCTGCACGGCCACCAATCCGGAATCGCAGCCGAAGCTGGCGAAGTCGAGGATGTGAATACCCACATCGCCGAGCACGCCCTTGGAGCCATGCTTCTGCGAGAGGCGCCACAGCCACATGGGGAGTGTCTTCCAGTCGCCCCAGTGATTGCCCACCAGCCAGGACTGGCGGTAACTCGCCTCCACATGGCGGATGCGGCCCAACGCTCCCTCCGTCACCAGCTTGCGGGCAACATGGAGTGCCGCGACGTTGCGGTAGGTGAGGTTCACCATGTTGATGACACCCGCCTTCTCCGCCGCCCGTGCCATCTCGTCAGCAAGGGCGAAGTTTTCGGCGAGCGGCTTTTCGCACAGCACATGCTTGCCCGCCTTGAGCAGCTTCATGGTGGTGGGGTGATGGATGGCATCCGGCGTCACGTTGGTGGCGGCATCGAAGCCGCCCCAGGCGATGGCCGCATCCAGGTTTTCGAAGCTCTTCGCCATGCCGTAGGCCTTGGCAAATTCGGCGGCGCGGCCCGGCACCACGTCGCAGGCACCGGCCAGTTCCACGCGCGGATCCAGCGCGAAGGCGGTGGCATGGGCCTTCGCCATGCCTCCGGTGCCGAGGACAAGAAGTCGGATGGGCTTGGTCATGGACGTGGACTTTCTCAAATTTCGCTCTCTCCGGCTGCGGGCATGACCCGAAAGTGGAGACTGATTGGCCGGATCAGATCCGGCCCTGGAGGATGTTGTGTTTACCTGTAACCTTCTTCGCCATCCTCGTGCAGGCGGGGGCCCTTCACTTCGAGAGGGTATGGCGCCTTGTCGTGGGGCACGTTGGGAGCGGCGTGGATGCCGGTCCAGGGCTTCGAAGGATTATGGGCCCAGCGCGTGGCGTTCTTGATGACGCGCAGCACATCCGCATTGTGATAAGTCGGATAGGCTTCGTGGCCGGGGCGGAAATAGAAGATGTTGCCGGCGCCACGGCGATAGGTCACGCCGGAGCGGAACACTTCGCCGCCTTCGAAATGCGAGATCATGACGGTCTCCAGCGGCTCCGGAATGGAGAAGGGTTCGCCGTACATCTCCTCATGCTCGATGCGGATGCATTCCGGCAGGCCTGCCGCGATGGGATGGTTCGGGTTGACGATCCAGACGATTTCCTTTTCGCCCGCCTCGCGCCATTTCAGCGAACAGGGCGTTCCCATGAGACGCTTGAAAATCTTCGCGTAGTGTCCCGAGTGCAGGACAATGAGGCCCATGCCCTCGAACACGCGCTTTGCCACGCGCTCCACGATTTCATCCTTCACGTCGCCGTGGGCGGCATGGCCCCACCAGATCAGGACATCGGTGGCCGCGAGGCGCTTCTCGGAGAGGCCGTGTTCTTCATCGTCATCGAGCAGTGCGTGATCGACAACGAAATCCTTGTCACCCGCGAAGGCCTTCTTGATGGCGCCATGCATGCCTTCGGGATACAGCGAGGCCACGAGCTTGTTCTTCTTCTCGTGACGGTGTTCATGCCAGATCAGTGTGCGAATGGTCATTTGTCTTCAATTCTCTTTCCGTTGTCATCAAAGCGGTGAACCTGGCCATTCATGGCCGTGAGGTGCACCTTGTCGCCCGTCTTCACTGCGGTGCGGCCGTTTTCGCGGGCGGTTATAAGGCCGTGCTCGGTGGCGACATAGACAAAACTGTCGCTGCCCAGCACCTCGGTATATTCGACGACACCTGCCATGCTGCCGGCCGAGGCCTTGGTGGAAATATCAACATGTTCCGGGCGCACGCCCAGCGTCGTGCACTTGGCCTTGCTGGCGGGCGCGCCCGTGATCAGGTTCATCTTGGGAGAGCCTATGAAGCCCGCGACAAAGGTGTTGCCCGGCTTTTCATAGAGTTCCATGGGCGTGCCCACCTGCTCCACGCGGCCTGCCTGCAGCACCACGATGCGGTCGGCCAATGTCATCGCCTCCACCTGGTCGTGGGTCACGTAGATCATGGTGGTGGAGGGCATGCCGCGTTTCAGCTTTGCAATCTCCATGCGGGTTGCAACGCGCAAGGCCGCATCGAGGTTGGAGAGCGGCTCGTCGAAGAGGAACACCTTGGCGCCACGCACGATGGCGCGGCCGATGGCGACGCGCTGGCGTTGTCCGCCGGAGAGCGCCTTGGGCAGGCGCGTGAGATAGGGCGGGAGATGCAGCATGTGCGCCACCTTGCCCACCCGTGCCTTGATTT
>CALMLK010000467.1 GCA_937868035.1 uncultured Alphaproteobacteria bacterium | reverse complement strand
ACACCCAGTTGGGCACCGAGATGCCGGCCGCCACAAGATCGATCGCTCCCGGCAGGCTGCGGGGCGAATCCATCAGGATCACGCTGCCATTCATGCGCCGCGCCAGGTCATTGAGCCCCTGCGCAAAGGCCTCGATGTCCCGCACGCCAAAGCGGATCGGAAATTTGGCGGCCCCGATGACACCCACGATCCACGGCCGCGGAAAATGCGACCACATGGCATCGTACCCGGCAAGCGTCTGCGGGGGAACATCACGGGCCACGGCGAAAGGAAAATCCAGCATCACCACATTGCTTCCGCCGGGCAGTCCATATTGCGGCGTCGTCAGCACCATGTCGAACCGTGCCGCATCCATACGTGGGCGTCCGATATGGATGGCAAGCGTTTTCCCTCCCGAGCGTTGGCGGATCGCGAGATTGACCGGCGCGCTGCGCCGCCCTGCCCCGATCACGATATCGGGCCATGGCGGAACGAGCGCTTCAGCCGATGACGACGTGAGGCCGAAGAAGCCAGGTCCCGTCATCCAGTTGGGCAGGTTGGAGCGCGTGTTGAAAGCGAGTTGCCGCGTCTCGACAGGCCCGCCGAGGCGCCGTCCCAATTCCATGGCTTGCGCGTTGTCACCTGCACGTGCCCCCAGCAGGACCCAAATCGATGGTTTCGGCGTTTTCATTTCACTTTCCATTAGGCGGCGGCGCACCTATTGTCACGAAGGGGAGCATTTTCATGCACATCACGGAATTCACGCCCCTTGCCGGAACCATCGGCGGGGTTCTGATCGGCTTGTCCGCCGTCCTGTTGCTCGCATCCGCAGGGCGGATTGCAGGCGCGAGCTTCATCTTCAGCGGAATGTTCACGACGCGCTTCGACGAAAACGTCCTCTGGAAACTCTTGTTCACGGTGGGCCTGCTGGCGGGTGCAGCACTCGCGGGGACGTGGGCGGGTTCAGTGGACATCAGCTTTCCATCCGGCACCACGCTGACGGTGGTGAGCGGACTTCTTGTCGGCGTCGGCGTCACGCTTGGCAACGGCTGCACCTCCGGGCACGGCATCTGTGGTCTCGCACGATTTTCGCTGCGCTCGCTGGTGGCAACGCTGACCTTCATGGCAGCAGCGATCATGACCGTGTTTGTCATGCGCCACGTGCTGGGGGCGGCATGATGCGCAATTTTCTCACACTTGTGAGCGGCCTCCTCTTTGGCCTTGGCGTCACCATCTCCGGCATGGTCAATCCCATGAAGGTCCTGAACTTCATGGATATCACCGGCGCTTTCGATCCCACGCTGCTCTTTGTGATGGGCGCTGGCCTCGCCGTGACGGTGGTTGGCTACCGCCTTGTGCTGCGGCGGCAGACGCCCATATTCGCAAACCGGTTTCATCTGCCGGAGATTACTGCGATTGATGCGCGGCTGCTGGGTGGCGCTGCACTGTTTGGCATCGGTTGGGGCTTGAGCGGTTTTTGCCCCGGCCCCGCCATCGCCAGTCTTGTCTTCGGCCAGATGCAGAGCATCGCCTTCGTCGCCGCCATGGCCGTGGGGATGGTCGTCACGCGCGCCTTTACCCGCAAGCTCACCTGATCACAGGCGCTGGTAGCGCTGCATCAAGGCCATGACTTCCGCATGCGGAAGGGCAATGGAGCGCGCCCCGTCGCGCCCTGTCATGGTGTCATTGGCGATCATGGAATCGATGACACCCTCTTCCGTTGCCTCTGCCACGGCACGGAACAGGCCATCCATCGCGCCGTTGCCAAGATAGTCCGCCTGCCGCAGCGCCGCGCGCGACTGATGTGCCTCCGCATTCGCCGTTGAAAATGCGAGGAAGATGTCACCTGAACTGTTGTTGCCGACAGTGCCCGTGCGCGCCAGCCCCACGGGCACGCGCCGCGCCAGACGCTTGAGCTGGTGCGGCTGCAGCGGCGCATCCGTTGCGATGATGGCAATCACCGAGCCCTGGTCCTTGCCGCGCAATTGGTCGTGCAGGATGTGGGCCCCCACCGGCACACCGAGCAACGTGAAGTCCTGACGCCGGCCGAAATTGGATTGCACGAAGACGCCGAGCGCATAGCGCCGCCCCTCGATCTCCACGAGACGCGAGGCAGTGCCGTTGCCCGCCTTGAAATCATAGGTGATCATGCCCGTGCCGCCACCGACGCTGCCCAGTTCCAGCGCGCCGCCCCGCGCCCCATCAAGTGCCGCCATGGTGTGTTCGGCGGTCACATGGAATCCGTTGATGTCATTCAGATCGCCATCATAGGTTTCAGCTGCAACGGGCAGGCCCCAGTCCTGCCCCGTGCCGATCTTGCGTTCCACCATCCAGCGGATCGTGGCATCGCGGGTGATGCCGCAAGAATGCGTATTGGTGATTGTGATGGGCGTCTGCAACTCGCCCGCTTCCTCGATCCAAACGAGACCGGTCATTTCCCCATTGCCGTTGAAGGAATAGGAACCCGCTGCACAAGGAACATGCGCGCCTGCGCGTCCGCGCGGCAGGATGGCGGTGACACCGGTGCGGATTGGCCCCTTGCCCACCACAAGACGGCCCTCGCCCGCGATCAACGTGGTCACACCCACTTCGACTCCAGTCACATCTGTGATTGCATTGAACTTCCCCGCCTCGCCCGGGAAGGGTAATCCCAGCCCGCGCCCGCGCAAGTGGCCCGCCGGCGTTTTCTTCCAATGGATCGAAGACATGCGGCTCTCCTTGAGTTGCGGCGG
>CALMLK010000466.1 GCA_937868035.1 uncultured Alphaproteobacteria bacterium | reverse complement strand
GGGCGGTGCGTTGGCGTGTTTGGCTGTAGCTGGCATGATGTAAAAGACCCCGTTGACAGCAAGGAATGGGCGGTGGAAAGTCTGTAACATTGGCTTTTGCAGCTGTCGAGTAAAATTTTCTTCACGACAGCAAGGACGGACGCCGCAAGTGAATTTCCGACCTGCCTATTCTATTCTATCTCATTGTTTTTGAAATTGTTTTGGATTCTTTAAGGATCTGGTTGAGGGTGCATTCAGGGGTGCGGGCTGTGGATGCCGGACTTAAAGCCCCTTGATATTTCCCCGTTTCTTGAAAATTTCTGTCACGCTCGCGGCAAACCTTCCTGCCCTTCCCCGCCTGATCATTGATGTGGAACTTTTTTCCGGATGTGACAGTGTGGTCTTATCCATTCACCTGTAGACACCGGGCATGACCGAACTCACCTCCGAACCTACCGTTCCGCCGCGCGGCACGCTTCTGGAGCGCATCCAGGAACGCTATGGCAGCTTGCGCAAGTCGGAGCGCGTGGTGGCCGACTTCCTACGCGAGAATGCGGGGGCGCGACTGGATTCCTCCATCACGGAACTGGGGCGCAAGCTCGGTGTCAGCGAAGCCACCATCAGCCGCGTCAGCCGGGCGCTGGGCTATGAAGGCTTTCCCGATCTCAAACTCTCCGTCGCGGAGGGCAGCAGGCCGCCTGGCACCTACGCCAATATTCCCGTCGAGATCGCCGCCGGGGACTCACTCATCCAGACCAGCGGCAAGCTCATGTCCTTGCTGGTGGCCGGGCTTGAAGGCACGCAGCGGATGCTTGATGCGCAACGCCTCGAACAGGCGGTCGATGCGCTGAGCAAGGCGCGCAAGATCATCTTCGTCGGCGTGGGCGGTGGTGCCGCGATCTGCGACGAGGCGGCCCATCTGTTCCTCAAGGCGGGCTTCGACGCGGCGAGCTATCGCGATGGCTACACGCAGACGATCATCGCGGCAAAACTTTCACCCGAGGATGTGGTGGTGGGCATCTCGCACACGGGGACAACGCTCACCGTTTCGGAAACGCTTCTGCTGGCGCGGGAGAATGGGGCGACCACGATTGCCATCACCAGCGATCTCGATTCCGACGTGGCCGAGGCGGCGCAGGTCTGTCTCACCACATGGGGTGCCACACAGCAGGTGGTGCCGCTGCACGGCGATTTTCTCGAAGGCCGCATCAGCCAGCTGTTTCTCGTGGACCTTCTCTATGTGGGCGTGCTCTTCCGCATGGGCGAGACAACGGCCCACAACCTCCGCCTCACGGGCGGCGCGTTGGTGAAGCACTATCTCCACCACCGCGGCGTTGCGGGAAAACCGTAGGCCTTTTCGCTTCACCATCTCAAAACAAAACCGCCCGGACTTTCGTCCGGGCGGCGTTGGTTCGTTCGGACTGGCTTACTTCTGCCAGGACTTGATCAGCTCGTCGTAGTTGACGGTGACCGGCTTGTCCTTTTCCGGCTCGATCTTCAGCTGCGGGGCAAGGCCACCGGCCTTCACAGCTTCCGCGTTCCAGGTGGCAAGGTCCTTTTCCTCACCGAGGACTGGGCCCTTGTCGCCCTGCACGCCAGACTTCTCGATGCGTGCCAGCACCTTTTCCTGGTCGGCGCAGAGCGCGTCCATGGCTTCCTGCGGCGTCTTGGCGCCGGAAGAAGCGTCACCGATGTTCTGCCACCAGAGCTGCGCGAGCTTCGGATAGTCAGGAACGTTGGTGCCGGTCGGCGACCACTGCAGGCGGGCCGGCGAGCGATAGAACTCGATCAGGCCGCCGAGCTTGGGCGCACGGTCGGTGAAGTGCTGGTGGTCCAGCGTCGACTGGCGGATGAAGGTCAGGCCCACATCCGACTTCTTGGCGTCGACGGTCTTCGACACGACGAACTGGGCATAGAGCCAGGCCGCCTTGGCGCGATCGTCGGGCGTGGACTTCAGGATCGTCCACGAACCGGCGTCCTGATAACCAAGCTTCATGCCTTCCTTCCAGTACACGCCGTGGGGCGAGGGAGCCATGCGCCACTTGGGCGTGCCATCCGCGTTCACGACCGGGATGCCTTCCTTCACCATGTCGGCGGTGAAGGCGGTGTACCAGAACATCTGCTGGGCGATGTTGCCCTGGGCCGGCAGCGGACCGGCTTCGCCGAAGGTCATGCCCTGGGCTTCCGGCGGAGCATACTTCTGCAGCCACTCCAGATACTTCGTGATGGCGTAGACCGAGGCCGGGCCGTTGGTGTCACCACCACGCGCCACGCAAGAGCCGACGGGCTGCGACTTCTCGTTCACACGGATGCCCCATTCATCGACCGGCAGGCCGTTCGGGATGCCCTTGTCACCGTTGCCGGCCATGGAGAGCCACGCGTCGGTGAAGCGCCAGCCGAGGGACGGGTCCTTCTTGCCGTAGTCCATGTGGCCGAAGACCTTCTTGCCTTCGATTTCACGGCCGGTGAAGAATTCGGCGATGTCTTCGTAGGCGGACCAGTTCACCGGCACGCCGAGGTCATAGCCGTACTTGGCCTTGAATTCGGACTTGTTCTTCTCGTCGTTGAACCAGTCGTAGCGGAACCAGTAGAGGTTCGAGAACTGCTGGTCGGGCAGCTGGTAGAGCTGGCCGTCCGGCGCGGTGGTGAAGGACTTGCCGATGAAGTCATCGACGTCCAGCATCGGGTCGGTCACGTCCTTGCCGGTACCGGCCATCCATTCCGTCAGGTTGCGGGCCTGCTGGTAGCGCCAGTGGGTGCCGATCAGGTCGGAGTCGTTGATGTAGGCGTCATAGACGTTTTCGCCGGACTGCATCTGCGTCTGCAGCTTTTCGACGACGTCGCCTTCGCCGAGCAGGTCATGGGTGACCTTGATGCCGGTGATGGCAGTGAAGGCCGGAGCCAGCACCTTCGATTCATAGGAGTGCGTGGTGATCGTTTCCGAAACGACCTTGATGTCCATGCCGGCGAAAGGCTTGGCGGCATCGACGAACCACTGCATTTCCTTTTCCTGGTCGGCGCGGCTCAAGGCGGAGAGACCGTTGACTTCCTGGTCCAGGAACGCCTTTGCCTCGTCCATTCCGGCATATGCCGGACCGCACAATGCCAGAGCAAGCAATGTGCTCGTCGTCAAAAGGTGCTTTCGCATAGGATCCTCCTCGGTGTTGCGATTGCATTTTTATTGGAGTGGTCCGGTTGCCGCCGGGCCACTCGCCAGTTCCCGCCTAGACGAACTTGAACACACCAACGGCGTAGACAAGGGACAAGGCAAGAGCCCACCACAGGCTGAGGTCTGTCAACCCCAGCCACGCGATATGAATGTATGCGGCGCCCAACAGCGAAATGAACAGGCGGTCGCCGCGCGTCGTCTCGATGCGCAGGATGCCGACGCGGGGATTGCCGCCCGGCGAATAATATTCCCACACCCCCATGCCGATCAGCATCGCGAAGATGACGGCAAAAAACAGCGCCGTCGGGAGTGTCCATGCCATCCATGAGAAATCCATGTGCGAGACCTCCTCAGACGCGGCCCAGGGCAAAGCCCTTGGCGATGTAGTTGCGGACGAACCAGATGACGAGCGCGCCCGGGATGATGGTGAGGGTGCCGGCCGCGGCCAGGAGACCCCAGTCGACGCCCGTCGATGAAACGGTGCGTGTCATGGTGGCGACGATGGGCTTGGCGGCCGTGGTGGTGAGCGTGCGGGCCAGCAGCAGTTCCACCCAGGAGAACATGAAGCAGAAGAAGGCGGTGACGCCGATGCCCGAGGCAATCATCGGCACGAAAATCTTCACGAAGAACTTCGGGAAGCTGTAGCCGTCGATATAGGCCGTCTCGTCGATCTCCTTCGGCACGCCGGAGATGAAGCCTTCGAGGATCCAGATGGCCAGCGGCAGGTTGAAGAGACAGTGGGCCAGCGCCACGGCGACATGCGTGTCGATCAGACCGAAGGCGGAATAGAGCTGGAAGAAGGGAAGCGCGAAGACCGCCGGTGGCGACATGCGGTTGGTGAAGAACCAGAAGAAGGCATGCTTGTCGCCGAGGAAGCGGTAGCGCGAGAAGGCATAGGCCGCAGGCAGCGCCAGCACGATGGAGATCACCGTGTTCATGACGACGTAGATCGCCGAGTTGATGTAGCCGGAATACCAGGATTCATCGGTGAAGATGTTGGTGTAGTTCTTCAGCGTCCAGGTGTTCGGCACGATGGAGAAGTTGGTCATGATCTCCAGATTGTCCTTCAGGCTGGTGACAATCAGCCAATAGATCGGGACCATCAGGAAGATGATGTAGACGGTGGAGACGATGATGCTCGTCCAGTTCCGCTGCTCACCGGTATGGGCAAGGCTCACATGCGGTGTGTCGGCGGGCTTGCTGACGGCGGGGGGT
>CALMLK010000465.1 GCA_937868035.1 uncultured Alphaproteobacteria bacterium | reverse complement strand
CTTCTCGGGTCTGCGGTCAAGCAATGAATATTGCACTTGCATGGACGATACCGGAACGCCTGCATCGCGCATCGCCATCACCTGCGAGGTGTCGAAGTTGGTGCCGCCAATGCGCAGCAGTTTTCCCTCGCGGCGCAAATCCTCAAGCCACAAGGCCGTCTCAATCCAGCGCGGCACATCGATGTTCCACCAATGAAACTGGACGATGTCGAGCCGCTCCATGCGCAGGCGGCGGAGCGACGTGTCGATCACGTTCGTGACATAGGCCTTGTCGATTCGCGGCAGCACAGCAAGATCGGGAACGAACTTCGTATGAACACGGATGCGTGCCAGCGCCTCAGCACCCTTGAGTCCGAGATAGGTGTCGCGGAAGGCGCCGATTGCATCTTCAACGCCGGTATAGATGTCGGCGCAATCGAATGTGGTGATGCCTGCATCGGCAAATGCGATCATGTCGTTGACCGGATCCTCGCTCACCGACTGGCTGTGGCTGGCAGACAATTGCCAGCCACCGCGGATCACGCGCGAAATCTCATAGCCGGGTGAAAGCGAAATGCGCTGCAAGATGTCAGTCCTTCGGAAGCGGAACGGCAGTCGTCTGGGCGTGGCTGAAGCGCCTCAGGCCTGTACGCGTGATTCTGAGGCGGGTGGAGCAGTTGGGATCGGGACAAGCGACTTCTGCGTCGCTCGTCATCCAGTCGTGCTTGTGTGTCTGGCGCTGCTTCGCCGGAAGCAGCGGCAGGAGGGCCGCAAGAGAATAGATCGAAAAGCCCTGTCCCTGCGGCAAATGAATCATTTCGCCGCGCATTTCGAAGTAGTCTCCAGCTTTTGCCCCGCAATAGATCGCACCACCTTCAGGCACGATCACCTCGACACGCAGGTCATAGAGTTCGAAGCCGTCGTCGGACGTTTCAGCCATGCCGTTTTGCCCTCGCCTCCGCCTCTTCCGCATCCAGCCTGTTGCGAAGCAGGTTGAATGCTCTGGTGATATCGCGCGTTAGGGCGGCGACGGCCCCCTCCACATCACGTCTTTCAAGCGCCGAGATCAGTTCCCAATGGTGGTGCGTGCCGGCGGGATCGCGCGTCTCGTCATGCAGGAAGGCGGCGGCATGCACGTAGGGGCCGGACTGGAGCCACAGGCTCTCGATCATTGGCGGCAGCACCTGCGAGCCTGCCGCGTTGTAGATGTGGTGGTGAAACGCCTGGTTCAGTTCCGTGGCCTTGCGGATGTTTTCCTCGTTGCGCAGCTTGAAAGCCGCTTCGCACTCGGTGGTGAGTTCGCGCAGACGGTCGAAATCGGCAGGCAGCAGATGAGGGAGCGCACGAACCGTCACCTCGCCCTCGATCAGCACCCGCGCACGGGCGAGATCCTCGAGTCTTTCGCGCGTGATGACGGGCACCCGGACGGACCGGTTCGGCAAGGCTTCCAGCGCCTGCTCGGACACCAGGCGCGCCAGCGCCTCGCGCACCGGCATGGTACTGGTCTGGAGTTTTTCCGCCAGGTCCTGGATACGCAGCATCTGGCCGCTGACGAAGACGCCATGGATGAGCGAGCGCCGGAGTTCGGCATAGACCCGGTCATGCAGGGTGTCGCGCAGCACGGGCGTGATGCCGCCCCTCACGGCGCCTGCAACATTCTCCGTTCCGCTTGCCTCATCCATGAATACGCGCCGTGCTCCTGCCTCCCGCTTCCGGACGATTGAGTTCAGGGGTTGCGTCCGGCAACAGGCTTCAATAGAGATATCTTTGATCAAACATCAGCGGGACGCAAGAGACAATCCGAATGCCCGGCACCGGACCCAGCGCACCGATTGTCACGGCGCAAGACCTCGTCATGCAGTTCGGCGGCATGCGCGCCGTCAACGGCATGTCGCTTGAACTTTCGAAGGGCGAAATCTTGGGCCTGATTGGGCCCAACGGCGCGGGCAAGACCACGCTCTTCAACATGATTGCCGGGGCCCTGCGTCCGACGGCAGGGCAAATCTTCCTGCAGGGGCAGGACGTGACGCGCGACCCGCCGGAGGCCCGCATCGGCAAGGGTCTGGGCCGTACGTTCCAGATCCCGAAGCCTTTTGCGCAGATGACGCTGCTGGAAAACGTGCTGACGGGCGCGCAACATCAGGCGGGCGAGGGCATGCTCGCCAATTTTCTGCAGCCGAAGAAAGTCGCGGTGCAAGAGAAGGCCGCAATCGAGAAGGCCCGCAGCCTTTTGGACTTTCTCACCTTGTCGCATCTGGCCAATGAGCCTGCACGCATCCTGTCGGGCGGGCAGCGCAAGCTTCTCGAACTGGCACGCGTGCTGATGGCAGACCCTGCGGTGATCCTCCTTGATGAACCCGCTGCGGGTGTGAACCCCGCACTTCTCGAATTCATCATCGGCCGCATCGCCGACCTCAATGCGCGTGGCACGACCATCCTGCTGATCGAGCACAACATGGAAATGGTAGCGCGGCTTTGCAGCCGCGTGATCGTCATGGCGCAAGGCCGCTTGCTGCGCGAGGGAAAACCCGCCGATGTTGCGAGCGACCCCGCCGTGATCGAGGCCTATCTGGGCGTTGCCGCATGACTGCGGCTGCCGCACTTTCGACGCGAGGGCTGGTGGCGGGCTACGAGCGCGGCCTGCCCATCGTGCGCGGCCTGGATTTTGCGGTGAACCCCGGTGAACTGGTGGTGGTGCTTGGGCCGAATGGCGCGGGAAAATCAACCTTCGTAAAGGCTGTCGCCGGGATCGTGCCGGTGTTTGAAGGTCGCGTTGCGTTGGACGGCCAGGACATCACCGATGTTCCGGCCCATGAGAAGATCGCCCGCGGCCTCGCCTTCGTGCCGCAAACCGAAAATATCTTCGCAACGCTGACGATTGCTGAAAACCTCGAACTCGCCGCCGACATCCTGCCCCGGCAGCTTCGCCGCGAGCGGATCGGCACGGTCGATGCCATGTTCCCCGATCTGGCCCAAAGGCCATCGCTCCGTGCGGGCCAGCTTTCCGGCGGACAGCGCCAGATGCTGGCGGTCGCTCGCGCCCTCATCGTCAATCCGAAGGTGTTGATTCTCGACGAGCCCTCCGCCGGGCTCTCGCCGCGCATCGTAGGCGAGGTCTTCGCCAATCTGCAGGCCATCAACCGCAGCGGCGTCACAATCGTGCTGGTGGAGCAGAACGTGAAGGCGGCTCTGGCAATCGCGCATCGCGGCGTGGTGCTGGTGGAAGGAACCCTCCGGCATGAAGGACCCGCCGCGACGCTGATGGAAGACCCCATCATCGCTGAACTCTATTTGGGTGTGCGTCCCATGCGAAAGGCAGTCACGTGATTGCGCAGGCCATCTTCAACGGGCTGATCGCTGGCGCCATGATCGGGCTCGGCGCCATCGGCATCACGCTCACCTATTCGATTCTGCGCTTCGCCAACTTCGCGCATGGCGAGCTGATCAGCTGGGGCGCATACGCCACCCTTGGCGTGAGCACCGGGCTTGCCGCGCATTTCGCACCACTGGCAGCACCTCTCGGCCCCTTCTCCTTCGGATGGTCGCTTCCGCTGGGTCTTGTGGTCTCGATGGCGCTGACGGGGCTTCTGGCATTGATTGTTGACGTGCTGTTGTTCGGCAGGCTCAGGTCACGTGGCGGCGCCGTCATCATTCTGGTGATCGCCGGTTTCGGTGCGGCACTGACGCTTCGCAGCCTGCTTGAATTCCTGTTCACGACGAAACCCGCCTACTTCACCGAAGCGTTGCAGATCGCCATGAAGATCGGTTTTGGTGTTCGTGCCACGCCCGACCAGTTGCTGTCGCTCGGCGTTTCGGCGCTGCTTGTGCTCGCAGTTCATGTGCTTCTCACCTACACCGCCATCGGCCGCGCCATGCGAGCAGTTAGCGAGAACCAGCAACTTGCCGCATTGGCCGGCGTCGACGTGCGCCAGACCATTCGCGTGGTCTGGCTGCTCGGTGCGGCACTTGCTGCGGTGGCAGGCGTCATGGCGGGGCTTCTCGTGCAAATCCGCCCGCATATGGGCCACGACTTGCTGCTGCCGCTGTTTGCGGCCGCCATTCTGGGCGGCATCGGCAGCGTGCCCGGCGCCATGCTGGCGGGACTCATCGTGGGGCTGGCGGAATCGCTTTCGGTGCAATTGATCGGTGCCGAGTGGCGCGCCGCGGTCGCCTTCGTCATCCTCGTTGGCGTGCTGCTGCTGCGGCCCCAGGGCCTGTTCGGGAGGCCCGCGTGATCGAGCTTCTCTCCTATGGCGCCTTCTTCCTCACCGTAGCGCTCTCCTATGCGATCATCTGCCTGGGCCTCAACGTGCAATGGGGCCAGACCGGCCTGTTCAACGTCGGTATCGCCGGCTTCGTCGCCATCGGCGCCTATGCCTCCGC
>CALMLK010000464.1 GCA_937868035.1 uncultured Alphaproteobacteria bacterium | reverse complement strand
ACAGCATTTCCCAGGCCGTGATGGCGGTGAGCGGCAGAACAGCGGCCTCCGCCCAATCGAGCGACGCCGGCTTGTGGCCCACGATGCGGGCATCCACGGCCTGCCGCTCCGCGTTGCTGCCCGGGCGATCAATGGCGCCCGCATACCAGACCTCATCGCCCACCTTGAACAGCCCCGCCGCATCCGGACCGATGGCGCGCACAACACCCGCTGCATCATACCCCAGCACCTTCGCGCCCCCCGCGGGAGCAGAGCGCTTGCGCACCTTGGTATCGACAGGGTTCACCGAGACGGCCTTCACATCGACCACAATGTCGTGGCCCGTGGCGACTGGCTCAGGCACGGTCACATCCTCAAGCGCCTTGGGGTCCGTGACGGGGAGAGACGTGAAGTAGCCGACAGCGCGCATGTAGAAACTCCAGAAATTGCAGGGCATGACGGAAAGAGTGTGGAAGCCCGAATATCAGCCTGCGACCCTAACACAATCGTTGCGCCCCGTGACAACAGCCGCGATAATTCCCCTGAAACCAGCTTCAGTGAAAGTGCACCATGACCAGCCACGACCAGCTTCTCGACAGATATGCCGAACTCATCATCCGCTCCGGCCTCAACGTGCGGGCGGGACAGCAGGTGCTGATGACGGCGCCTCTGGAAGCCGTGGACCTCGTGCGCCGCGTCACCTTTCATGCCTACAAGGCGGGCGCCTCTCTTGTGACCACGCTCTACAGCGATGAACAGACCTCGCTCATGCGCTTCCGCCACGGGGCGGAAACCGCCTTCGATGCCGCTCCCGGCTGGCTGTTCAACGGCATGGCGGAGGCCTTCCGCGATGGCTCCACGGCACGCCTCGCCATCATCGGCGAGGACCCGTCCCTCTTGTCGAAGGAAGACCCGGAACACGTCTCGCGTGCCAACCGCGCCCGCTCCAAGGCCTACAAGCCGGTGATCGAGCAGATCACGGGCTTTGCCACAAACTGGTGCGTTGTCTCGGCGGCGACGCCTTCGCACGCGAAGTCGGTCTTCCCGCAGTTGCTGCCGGAACAGGCGCTCGCCGCCCTCTGGGCCGCCATTTTCAAATGCACCCGCGCCGACCAGCCTGATCCCGTGGCCGCATGGAAAGACCACAACGCGGCCCTCCATGCCCGCGTGCAGATGCTGAACGGCAAGCGGTACGCCGCGCTGAAATACGTGGGCCCCGGAACAGACTTCACCCTCGGCCTCGTCGACAATCACGTCTGGGCGGGTGGTGCATCGACGGCGCGCAACGGCATTCTCTGCAACCCCAACATCCCGTCGGAAGAAGTCTTCACCATGCCGCACCGCGAGCGCGCCGATGGCATCGTGCGCTCGACGAAGCCGCTCTCCTATCAGGGCTCGCTGATCGACGGCATCTCGGTACGCTTTGAGAAGGGACGGATCGTCGAGGGCACGGCGGAAAAGGGCGGCGACGTCTTCCGCAAGATGATCGAAACGGATGAAGGGGCCGCCCGCCTCGGCGAAGTGGCGTTGGTGCCGCACTCCTCGCCCATCTCGGCCTCCGGCATCGTCTTCAACGAAACCCTCTACGATGAAAACGCCGCCTCCCACATCGCCGTGGGCCAGGCCTACGCCCAGAACATGGAAGGCACGGCGGAGATGTCGGCCGACCAGAAACTCGCCGCCGGCATGAACACCTCACTCATCCACGTGGACTGGATGATTGGCTCGGGCGAACTGAACGTGGATGGCGTGACGAAGGATGGGAAGGCGGAAGCATTGATGCGCAACGGCGAATGGGTGGCGTGAAGAGGCAGGGGAAATTCATCTCCGGGATAGGCAATTACAAATGGTCCTCACCCTGAGGTGCCCACGCAGTGGGCCCCGAAGGGTGCGCAACCCGACACCTCACTCCACCGCCTTCACCTGCAACGTCGCATCTTTCACGCCGGTCACGATCACGGGTGTGCCTTGCGCCATGTCGGGGCCTGTCACGTCCCACACGCTGTCATCGATCTTCACCTTGCCGGAGCCGTTGCTGATCGCCTTGAGCAGCGTGGTGCGGCGGCCGATGTAGCCGGTCTGGCGTTGGTTCAGGTCGGGCTGGTCGCTTTTCGGCCGGTGCTGTCCTCGCACAAAACGCCAGGACGCCATCACAAGGACGATGGAAAGAGCTGCAAAAACAGCAAGTTCACCCTGCCAGCTCATATTATAGGCCGCATTGACGAAGCCCGTGAGCCCCGCCGCGATGGCAAGCCACAAGAGGAAGATGCCGGGCATCAGCAACTCGCCAATGAGCAGCGCGAGGCCGACGACGAACCAGAACCAGTTGTCGCCGAGGAGAGGGAGGAGATCACCCATGGTCGTTTCCTTTCAACGCAGCGCCTCAGGGCGTGCTGCGCGGGCGGCGCGGAGCTTCGGGCGCCGGCTGCCCGCCGAAAGCTTCCTTGGCGATTTCCGCGATGCCACCGATGCTGCCGAGGATCGAGGTTGCATCCACGGGCATCATCAGCACCTTCTGGTTCGGCGACTTCGCCAGTGACTCCAGCGCCTTCACGTAATTGTTGGCGACGAAATAGTTGATGGCCTGCACATTGCCCTTGGCAATCGCCTCGCTCACCACCTGTGTTGCCTTGGCCTCGGCCTCGGCGGCGCGTTCGCGGGCTTCGGCGTCACGGAAGGCGGCTTCCTTGCGGCCTTCGGCTTCGAGCACGAAGGACTGCTTCTCGCCTTCCGCCTTGAGGATGGCAGCGCTGCGCATGCCCTCGGCTTCGAGAATGGACGCGCGCTTGTCGCGCTCGGCCTTCATCTGCCGTGCCATGGAATCCACCAGATCGCGCGGCGGGTTGATGTCCTTGATCTCGATGCGCGTCATCTTCACGCCCCACGGCTGCGTGGCCTGGTCGACGACGCCGAGCAGCGAATGATTGATCTGGTCGCGCTGTGACAGAAGGCTGTCGAGTTCCATGGAGCCCATCACGGTGCGGATGTTGGTCATCGTCATGTTGATGATGGCGTTCTCGACGTCATGCACTTCATAGGCCGCGCGCGCCGCGTTCAGCACCTGGAAGAAGGCCACGCCGTCCACCGTCACCATGGCATTGTCGCGGGTGATCACTTCCTGCGACGGCACCGGCATCACCCGTTCCATCATGTTGATTTTGTGGCCCACCCGGTCGATGAACGGCACGATCAGCCCGAGGCCCGGTTCCAGCGTGTGCACATATTTGCCGAAGCGCTCGACCGTGTAGTTGTACCCTTGCGGCACCATGCGGATGGCCCGCAGCAGGTAGAACACCACCACCGCAAGCAGGATGATGACGAAAATGCCAAGGCCTTCAGGCATGTGAACCTCCGGTTGAATGTCCCGTCAATATGGGACGCCCCGGTGAATCGCACAAGATTGTCAGGCCCAGCCGGCGAGTTCTTCCCCGGCAATGGTTTGCAGCATCTGAATGGAACGCGGGGAATCGTTAAGGCAAGGCACCACCGAGAACTGCTCGCCGCCCTTTTCCAGGAAGGTTTCCTTGAGCCCGATCGCCAGTTCCTCCAGCGTCTCCACGCAATCCGAGGCGAAGCCCGGCGAGATCAGAAGCAGCTTCTTCACGCCCTGCGAGGGAAGCTCTTCCACCGTGTCCTGGGCATAAGGCTTGAGCCATTCCGCCTTGCCGAAGCGCGACTGGAAGACGATCTGCAGATCATCCTTCGGCATGCCCAGCCGCTCCCGCAGCAGCCGCGCCGTCTTCTGGCACTGGCAATGATAGGGATCGCCCTTGTCGAGATATTCCCTGGGCAGGCCGTGGAAGGCGACGAGGATGCGGTCCGGCGTCCAGCCCAACTGGTCCATGTGGGCCTTCAGGCTGTCGGCAATGGCGGCGATATAGGCCGGGTGCGCGAAGTAGGGCGGCACCACGCGGATCATCGGCTGCCAGCGCATGGTGAGGAGCTTCTCGTAGACCTTGTCCAGTGCCGTGGCCGTGGTCGCTGCGGAATATTGCGGATAGAGCGGAAACAGCACGATGCGGTCGCAGCCCTGGTCCTTCAGGGCCTGCACCCGCTCGGCCACGGGCGGCAGTCCGTAGCGCATGGCCCAGTCCACGGCCAGCGTGCCGGCACGGCCCAGCGCCGCCGCCAGTTTCTCCGCCTGGGCGCGCGTGAAGGTCTTGAGCGGCGACTCGTTCCGCTCCCGATTCCAGATCTGCTCATAGGCGTGGCCGGATCGTTTCGGCCGCGTAGTGAGAATGATGCCATTGAGGATCAGCCACCACAGCACCCGGTTCACCTCGATCACACGCCGGTCCCAGAGGAACTCCTTCAGGTAGCGGCGCATAGACCAATAGTCGGTCGC
>CALMLK010000463.1 GCA_937868035.1 uncultured Alphaproteobacteria bacterium | reverse complement strand
CGACGGGAACCTGCGCACCGCCATAGGCTTCGCGGCGCTCGGCCAGCCGCTGCCCTGGCTGCTGGCGCCCTGTGACCTGCAGGCCATCAACGGCGTGGCCGCGGCTGAAATTCTCGGCGGATCGACCTTCGCCATGCGCGTCTGGCTCGACCCGGACAAGATGGCGTCCTTCGGCATCACACCGCTGGATGTGTCGCAAGCCTTGCAGGCCAACAACTTCACCACCGCCGCCGGCGAAGTGAAGGGCCAGTTCACGCAACAGAACATCAATGCCCAGACCTCCCTGGAAACGCCGGAGCAGTTCGGCCAGCTGGTCGTGGCCAACCGCGGCGGCACCATCATCCGCCTCGGGCAGATTGCCCAGATCAACCTCGGCCCCCAAAGCTTCGGTACCGCCTCGACCTTCGATGGCGTGAAGGCCGTGTTCATGGGCATCGAAACCACGCCGGATTCGAACCCGCTCACCGTCATTGCAAATGTGCGCGATGCCATTCCGGAAATCGCCAAGCAGTTGCCAACCGGCCTTGAGGTGAAGATCGCCTACGACGCCACCGAGTTCATCAACGAATCCATCTGGGAAGTGGGCAAGACGCTGGCCGAAGCCTCGGTCATCGTGATCCTCGTGATCTTCCTCTTCCTCGGCAACCTGCGCTCGACGCTCATTCCTGTCGTCACCATTCCGCTGTCGCTGATTGGTGTTGCGGTCGTGCTCATCGCGCTCGGCTATTCGATCAACCTGCTGACCTTGCTGGCGCTCGTTCTAGCCATCGGCCTTGTGGTGGACGACGCCATCGTTGTCGTTGAGAACATCCATCGCCACATCGAGGAAGGGATGACGCCCTTTGTCGCCGCCCTCAAGGGTGCGCGCGAAATCACCGGCCCCGTCATCGCCATGACCATCACGCTCGCCGCGGTCTATGCGCCGATCGGGTTCACCTCCGGCCTGACCGGCGCCTTGTTCCGTGAATTTGCCTTCACGCTGGCGGGCGCCGTGATCGTGTCCGGTGTCATCGCCTTGACGCTGTCACCCATGATGACGTCGAAGCTCCTGAAGTCGCATGCCCACCAGAGCTGGTTCAGCCGTCTGGTGGAGCGGGTCTTCGGTGCCTTGCAGCGCTTTTATCGCCGCCGCCTCGACGGCACCATCCGGCAGCGCGCGGTCTTCGCCTGGATTGCGGTGCTCACGATTGTCCTGTCCGGCGTTCTGTACAACGCCATCAACCGCCAGCTTGCGCCGGCAGAAGATCAGGGCGTGCTCTTCGCCTTCGTCAACGCACCGGACCACACCAACCTCGACTATCTCACCAGCTACACCGACCCCCTGTCGGAAGAGCTGCTGAAGTTGCCGGAACGGCAGAACCTGTTCTCCATCACCGGCTTCCCCAGTGCCCAGTCCGCCTTCCTCGGCCTCATCCTGAAGCCGTGGGGTGAGCGCGAGCGGTCCGACCTCTCGGTCATGGGAGAATTGCAGCCCAAGTTCGGCAACGTGGCGGGCGTGCAGATTTTCGCCACCGCGCCATCAGCCATTCCCGTGGGCGCCGGCGAATTGCCCATCGAGTTCGTGATCACCTATCCGGGCGAATACACCGAGCTTGCCGACGTGCTGGAGAAGCTGAACGCGGAAGCCATGAAAAGTGGCCTCTTCATCTTCACCAATGCCGACCTTCGCTTCTCCACCCCGCAGTTGGAACTGGTGGTCGACAAGGACCGCGCCAACAAGCTCGGCGTGACCATGCGCGACGTTGGCGCCACCCTTGCCACATTGCTGGGCGGCAACAACGTCAACCGCTTCACCGTGCAGGGCCGTTCCTACCAGGTGATCCCGCAGGTGCCCCGCACCGAGCGTGAAACGGCAGAGAACATCCTGAAGTACCGCGTGCGCGCCACAGACGGCAGCATGGTGCCGCTGTCGTCCTTCGTGACGCTGAGCAAGTCGGTGCAGCCCAACGGACTGCAGACATTCCAGCAGTTGAACTCGGCCACGCTTTCCGGCGTGCCCTTCCCGGGCCGCACCATCGGTGAAGGCATTGCCTTCCTGAAGAGCAAGGCGGACGAAATGTTCCCGCGCGGCATGGCCTATGACTTCAAGGGTGAAAGCCGCCAGTTCGTCAACGAAGGCAACACGCTGGCGATCACTTTCGCGGTCGCCCTGCTGCTGATCTATCTCGTGCTTGCCGCACAGTTCGAAAGCTTCCGCGATCCCTTCGTCATTCTCATCGGCCTGCCGGCCACGGTGTTCGGCGCACTCTTCGTGCTGTTCGTCCTGGGTGAGATCAACGGCATGATGCAGAACAACCCGCCCATCAACCTGGGCTCGGGCACGATCAACATCTACACCCAGATCGGTCTGGTGACGCTGATCGGCCTCATCGCCAAGCACGGCATCCTGATGGTGGAGTTTGCCAACAAGCTTCAGGAAACAGAAGGATTGGACAAGCACACCGCCATCAAGGAAGCCGCGGCCATCCGCCTGCGTCCGATCCTGATGACGACCGCCGCCATGGTGATCGGCGTTGTTCCGCTGCTGATCGCCAACGGCGCGGGTGCCAAGAGCCGCTTCGACATCGGCGTGATCATCGCTGCCGGCATGGCGATTGGCACCATGTTCACGCTCTTCATCACGCCTGCCGTGTACTCCTACGTCGCCCGTGACCGCCGCCGCTTCGTCGCGGATGCCCACCAGCACGAGGATGAAATGGCAGCTGACAACGTGATCCATGGCGAAACGGGCCCCGCCCCGAAGGTCGTGTCCGCGCCGGCCAATGACCAGGACAAGAAGGGCCGGAAGAAGCGTTCCGACCTCGCGGAAGCGGCGGAGTAAATCCCCCGCCTTCCAAATCACTCAGCTGAGTTGAGAGAGCCCTGATGCAATGCGCGTCAGGGCTTTTTTGATGTCGTCCTCGCTCGCGGCAAAGGACAAGCGAATGGACGTGGGCGCACCGAAGGCGGTGCCGGGCACCGTGGCAACGCCATGCTCTTCCAGCAGCCAGTCGCACAACTCGTCAGGCGTGGTGATGCGCGTATTGCCCGCAGCCTTTCCCAACACAGCCGACACATCCGGGAAGGCATAGAAGGTGCCGGGAATGTCGCCGATGCGCAGGCCCGGAATGGCGCGCAGGCCGGCGACCACAAGGTCGCGCCGGCGGCGGTAGGCCTCGCGCATGGCAACGACTTCGTCGCGGGGGCCCGTCAACGCGGCGATGGCGGCGCGCTGCACGAATGAGTTGGCACCGGCCGAGACGATGCTCTGCATGCGGCCCATGGCCTTGGCGATGGGCTCAGCCGCCGCCGCATAGCCAAGCCGCCAGCCGGTCATGGCAAAGCCCTTGGCGAAGCCGTTGAGGGTGATCGTGCGCGCCAGCATGTCCGGCAGGGAGCCGAACGACACCATCTCGCCATCGAACGTGATGTATTCGTAGATCTCGTCGGAAAGCACCATCAGGTTGGGGTGCGCGGCGACGATCACCGCAATCGCTTCAAGCTCGGCCCGGGGCCACACCGCGCCGGTGGGGTTGCAAGGCGAGTTGAGAATGATGAGCTTCGTCTTTGCCGTCACCGCCGCGGCAATGCGCGGGGCCGGCACCTTGTAATTCTCGTCCACGCTGGAAGTGAGCACCACGGGCGTTCCACCCGCCAGCCGCACCGTGGCCTCATAGGACACCCAATAGGGCGCAAGGATGATCACCTCGTCGCCGGGACCGATCACCGAGAGCACGGCATTGGCAATGGCCTGCTTCGTGCCATTGGCAAGAACGATTCCCGACGCGGGGTAGGGCAGGTTGTTTTCAGTCTTCAATTTGGTGGCGATGGCTTCCCGCAGTTCGGGAATGCCCGCCACCGGCGCATAATGGGTGAAGCCCTGGTCCAGCGCCGCCTTGGCCGCATCGCGGATGTTGAGCGGCGTGTCGAAGTCGGGTTCCCCCACCGTCAATGCCACCACGTCGCGGCCCTTGGCGCGCAGTTCCCGCGATTTCTGCGCCATGCGGATGATGGCACCTTCATCGGCGGCATTGGCACGGGAGGAGAGTTGCAGGGCGGGGTCGAAGGTTGGTTTTGCGCTGGTCATGATGGGGGCGTGCTATGCCAGCTTCTCCTTGCCCCGTCGAGGGCAGGCGGCTACATGCGGCCCATGAAATCAGTCCTTGCCTCCCTCGCCATCCTGGCCCTCGCGCTGCCGCTTGCGGGCTGCAACAATGAAGCCAACGGCGTGCGCATCAGCACGGAGAAGAAGAAGGCCGCCCCGGCGGCCGTCGTCCTGAAGCCGCGGTCCGAGCCCATTTTCTACAACGGCAAGACCTATCACCTCGATTTCGCTCCCGGTGCAGGCGGTGCCTTCGACATGGCCGTGGGCGGCATGAATGCCAAGCAGGAGAAGGATGCCGTGGCAGTGGCCACCTCGTCGCTCCGCTACTTCGCCTGCCCGGAAGGCAAGACGGGCAAGCTCACCAACAAGCCCGCCTATGACGGCGGCGCGTGGAAGTTGCAGGCCCGCTGCGGCTGATCGCAACCCGGGCTTGTCTTGCGAGGCCGGAACCAATCTGCTTAGTTTTGCGTTGAGTTGAAGGGTCCGCAGCCTGTGGTCCTCTGGCTTCTGGCTGCCGTCCCCTTGCGTGAGCGAGTGGCGGGAGTGTTCGATGTTGCTGTTGGATGCAGTTCTCAAGCGGCTGATCCGGAAGGGCGACCTGCGCCTGACCGACTGGGCGGGAGTGGAAACGCGCTACGGAGACGAGTCTCCTCCGCATGTTCACGTGAAGATCACCTCGGCCGCAGCAGCGCGCAAGATTGCGCTCGATCCGGACCTCAATCTCGGCGAATCCTACATGAACGGTGGCCTGACGCTCCTTTCTGGCACCATCTATGATTTTCTGGCGTTGGCCATGCGGAACATGGAGCGTCAGGGCCGTGCCCACTGGATTCACAATGTGGTGCTGAAGGGCCGCCTCGCCACGCGCCGCATTGCCCAGCACAATCCCGTCGGCAAGGCCAAGGAGAACGTGGCCCGGCATTATGATCTCTCCGGTGCGCTCTACGACCTCTTTCTCGATGTCGACCGGCAATATTCCTGCGCCTATTTCGAAAGTTCCAACGCGACGTTGGAGGATGCGCAGCTGGCCAAGAAGCGACAGCTCGCGGCCAAGCTCAACATCAAGCCCGGCATGAAGGTGATGGACATCGGATCCG
>CALMLK010000462.1 GCA_937868035.1 uncultured Alphaproteobacteria bacterium | reverse complement strand
GCCTGCATCGTCTCGTTCAAATGTCGGAGGAAGATGGACTCTGCCTCAGTTCAATGCAGGCAATCCCACGCGCGCCTTCAGGCCCCCCGACTCCGCAGCTTCGAAGACCAGCGTAAAACCGTAGACCTCTGCGAGGTCGCTCACGATGGAAAGGCCAAGCCCGGTTCCCGGTGCGAGGGCATCCAGCTTCACACCGCGGCGGGTGATGGTGGAAAGTTTCTCGGCTGCCACGCCGGGGCCATCATCCTCCACGGTCAGCGCCTTGCCATCGTGCTCAATCCGCACCGCGCTTCGGGCGTGCTTGCGGGCGTTGTCGAGCAGGTTGCCCAGCAGTTCCAGCAAATCAGTGTTGTCGATGGCGAGATGCGTGCCGGGGGAAATGGCGATTGTCCAGGAAATCGCATCTCCGCGCGGCGCCCGTTTGAGGGTTTCCACCACGCGCTCCGCTGCCGGCAACAGCGGCGAACGGTGGCTGCTGACGCCGGCCGCCATGCGGCTGCGGGCCAGTTCGCGGTCCACCAGATCGCGCATCTGGTCGACGGCGAGGCGGATGTGGCCAGCTTCCTCCTTCTGTCCGCCAGTCGACAGTTGCGCCGCCGTGTTGGTCAGGACCGTGAGCGGCGTCTTCAGCCCATGGGCCAGGTTTCCGGCCCGCTGCCGCGCCCGTTCAAGCTGTTTTTCGCGCGCTTCCACGAGAGCATTTACTTCGCTGACGAGCGGCGTCACCTCTTCGGGATGGGTGCCCATGATGCGCCGGGCCTCCCCCGTGCGCAGCGCCTCCACCGCCTGCTTCAGGATGTGCAGCGGCCGCAGCCCGAGGAAAATCACGAGCAGCACCGATGCCATGAGCGCGCCGTAGAGCAACGCCAGGCCTGCGATCAGCGGGCGGCCGAAACCGGACACTGTATCCTGCACGCGCGACCGTTCCATGGCGACGGTGATGACTAGCTTGTGCTCCTTGCCTGCGGCATCCGGCAGGAAGATCAGCTTTTCGAGCCCCAGGACATCAGCACCGCCCGGACCTCTCAGAATATGCGCATGATCTTCTTCCGGCTCGGTCGGAGGGGTCGGCACGGCAAAGCTCTCGTCCCACATGGAGCGCGAGCGGAGCGGCGGCTGGCCTTGTTCATCGACCTGCCAGTACATGCCGCCCTGCGGCTGGGAAAAGCGCGGATCGCTGAGCGCCGACGTACTCTGCAGCTTGCCGGTCGCGTCGTAGGAGAGCGACGTCACCAGTTGTTCGAAATGCGTGGTGAGTTCCCGCACCACGAAACGGTTCACATGGTTTTCAAACAGGTATGAGAACGCCACGCCCGCAATGATGAGCAGCGTGCTGATCGCCACCGCCGCCAACAGCACCAGGCGAAAGCGCAATGCCCCACCGCGCAGCAAACCCGTCATCCCGCCTTCACGGCGAGGCTGTAGCCAAAGCCGCGCTTGTTCTCGATGATGCCCGCCCCCAGCTTGCGCCGAAGCCGGCTGACCAAGGCTTCGACCGCATTCGGATCGCGCTCATGGTTCACGGCATAGAGCTTCTCCGACAATTCCTCCTTGCTCACCTGTTCACCGGGATGAAGGGCGAGATGATGCAGCAGCCGGAATTCCAGTGGGGTGAGTTCGATGTTGCGCCCATCGAGCGTCGTCTTGCCTGCCTTGAGGTCGAGCCTCAACCTGTCCACTTCAAGCACCGAGGAGGCCAGACCGCCACTACGCCGAATGATGGCCCGGAGCCGCGCCAGCAACTCTTCCATCTCGAACGGCTTGGGCAGATAATCATCGGCGCCGGTGTCGATGCCATCGACGCGTTCCGCCCACGTGCCGCGCGCCGACAGGATGATGACGGGCGTTTTCAACTCTTCCGCCCGCCAGCGCCGCAGCACTGACAGACCGTCAAGGCCCGGCAGGCCGAGATCGAGGATGATGGCGGCGTAGTCTTCCGTCGATCCCTTGAACCAGGCGTCTTCGCCATCGGGCGCGATATCGGCCACAAATCCGGCTGACGTGACCGCCGCGGCAACGGCCTTGGCGACGGTGGCTTCATCTTCGGCAATCAGGACACGCATGGGAGGATTATCGCGTTTGCAATGTGAGGGCATCAAGGCGCAGGCGCACAACCTTGCCGGATGCCTGGAGAATCTTGACGCGGTACTCGTAACGGCCCGACGAGCGCTTGAGGTCGACGTCGAGCACTTTCCCGGGGTAGGTCTTCTTCAGGAACGCCACCAAGGCGCTGAGCGTGACGGCCTTGCCTTGCGCCACGGCATCCCTGGCCTTGTTGGCCTCGGACGAACCGTTGTCTTCATCCTTGTCATCATCGTCATCCTCGCCCTGGCTATTGGATGAGCCATTGCCGGACCCGGATCCGGATCCGCTGCCGCCCGATCCGCCGCCGCCGCTGTCATCATCACTGGCAAGGGCGCGGGCCGGAACCACCAGCACGTTCACCCCCATGACGAGGGCGGCGAGAAACGTGCGGCGGGTGAGTTCAGTGGGCATGTCCGGCGGGAAAAGGAAAGGGTGGAACCAGGCCAAGCTCGCTCTCGAGACGGCAGCTCAGGTGAAAACGCTCAAGACCTGGTTCCGAGGGTACACGGCAAGGCTCAAGACAATCAAGCATCGCCGGTAAGTCGATGATTGCCAGATCAAGGCTGACAAACGGCTGGCAAAACCCGGTTGTAGAACGATTTAATGGATCGCCTGGGAAACATCGTCCAGCGTCGTGAGCTGGAGCGACATGGTCATCGCAGATTCAGCAGCGCGCAATGGGGGCGACAGTACCTTGCTCAACTGTGCCGCAACCGGGCAGGCTGCCTCGGGGTCCAGCTTGTGCATGCGGAACACGGCCTCGTCTTCCACCGCGCGATAAACATCCGCCAGCGTGATCTGCGGGGCAGGGCGAGCCAGGCTGAAACCTCCGGAGCGCCCGGACGTTGAAGCCACGAGCGCAGCCTTTTCAAGTTCCGACATCAACCGGCGGATCACCACCGGGTTGGTGTGGACACTTTGCGCGATCATGTTCGAGCACACCGGACCCTTTCCCGAGTTGCGGGCGAGGACCGAGAGGGCATGAATGGCGACGATGAAACGGCTGGATGACAGCATGATGTTCCATAAATGTAACTTCTGGCGGGAAAATCAAGCACCATCGCACACGCGCAGTGTCGCAAGCGACGATTGCGCGCAATGGTTTACGACCTGTTAACATTGCCCGCCGCATGGTTCAGGCCATGATCAGGCGCATTCAGAGATTCGACGTGCTGGTGACGCTGGGGTGCCTCGTGCTCCTCAGCTACTTTGCGTGGCATGCCATGAAAGGCCCGCGCGGCTATGACTTCCTCGACACGCTGCACGCCCAATCAGCCGGACTGATCGCCGACCTCGCCGCGGAGGAAGCCGAGCAGCACCGGCTGGAGGCCAAGGTGGCGCTCATGCGCCCCGAACGTGTGGACCCGGACATGCTGGAGGAACTGGCCCGCACGCAACTGGAGTTGTCGCGCCGCAACGAACTCATCGTCCGCCTGCATGACTGATTTCCCGTTTTCTTTCCGATGATTAACCGAAATCAGGTTAATTGCCATTTTCGCAAGCGCACACAAGCATTTAATGCTAAGACAAACCCACTGACGGAGGGTGTGCATGGCTGTGAAATCCGCCTATTTGGCCCGAAAGGGCGACAAACCGCCAAAAGGCGCAAAGGCATCAGATCTCAAGAATAGCGGCTTCACCGCGGAGGAGGAAATCAACGCCTACCGCGACATGCTGCTGATCCGCCGCTTCGAGGAAAAGGCCGGCCAGCTCTACGGCATGGGCCTCATCGGCGGCTTCTGCCACCTTTACATTGGCCAGGAGGCGGTCGTCGTCGGCATGCAGATGGCGGCGATCGAGGGCGACCAGGTCATCACCTCCTACCGCGATCACGGCCACATGCTGGCCTGCGGCATGGATGCAGGCGGCGTCATGGCCGAACTGACCGGCCGCAAGGGCGGCATCTCCCGGGGCAAGGGCGGCTCCATGCACATGTTCAGCCGCGAGAAGAATTTCTATGGCGGCCACGGAATCGTCGGCGCCCAGGTGCCGCTGGGGGCGGGGCTTGCCTTCGCCAACAAGTATCGCGGCAACCAGAACGTCTCCATGGCCTATTTCGGCGACGGCGCGGCCAACCAGGGCCAGGTCTACGAGACCTTCAACATGGCCTCGATCTGGAAGCTGCCGGTGATCTTCGTGATCGAGAACAACCGCTATGCCATGGGCACGGCGGCCACGCGGTCCACCGCTGCCTCGGAAGCCCTTGGCGCGCGCGGCGAGGCCTTCGGCATTCCGGCCGAGCAGGTGGATGGCATGGACGTCCGCGCGGTCAAGGAAGCCGCCGACCGCGCCACCGAACACTGCCGCTCCGGCGAAGGTCCTTACATCCTCGAGATGATGACCTACCGCTATCGCGGACACTCCATGTCCGACCCCGCGAAATACCGCACCAAGGAAGAGGTGCAGAAGATGCGCGAGGAGCAGGACCCCATTGAGCAGGTGAAGGCCCGTCTCCTGAAATCCAAGCGCGCCTCTGAGGAAGACCTGAAGAAGATCGATGCGGAAATCCGCGACATCGTCACCAAGGCCTCCGACTTCGCCACCAACGATCCGCTGCCCGATGAGTCCGAGCTGTGGACCGACATCTACGTGAACGCCTGAGGAGCGAGAAGA
>CALMLK010000461.1 GCA_937868035.1 uncultured Alphaproteobacteria bacterium | reverse complement strand
CGGGCTATACCACGACCTGATGTTTGGGAACTTGCTCTCCGCAAGCGTGACACCGTGTTGAACAATGCGCCAGAGCATGATGTGCTCTGGCGTTTTTGCAACAAGTTCCGGACAGTCCTGCCGCGCAGGCTTGCGGACTTCAATCATGCGTGCGAAATACCTTTTTGAGGGGCACTGACACACCTGAATAGAGGAACATCTATGAGCCGCACTTCCATTCTCGCGATTTTTGCCGCTGCAGGAATCGCCTTCACAGGCGCCATGACCCCGGACGCCATGGCTCTTGCCCGGGCGATTTCATCTGGTGACATGACCCAGTTGCAACGCTTCATCACGCAATATCCTGCCAGTCCGTATGCGCCGGAAGCCATTCGCCTTGCATGCGAAACCAATTGGGTCAACGGCGCCTGCGGCAGCGATTCCGACGTGAAGGGAATCAACAACGGCAACAGCACCAGTCCGCCTCCGAAGTCCGGCTACGCCACCGGCTGATCATCGTTCCTTGCATTCCATGCGCCAGGACTTCCGGAGTCCTGGCGCAATTTTTTCACTTTCTGGTGCGTGCCGTCGCGATGCTTCATTCTTGCCATCGGGAAATGCGGGTGGCAGAGTGAAGAGGCGGGGGAGCATAACGTTTGAGGTCACTCACATGAGCCGTACTTCCATTCTTGCCATCTTTGCCGCTGCTGGTATCGCGTTCACGGGGGCCATGACGCCTGATGCCATGGCATTGGCGCGGGCCATTTCGTCCGGTGACATGGGGCAACTGCAACGCTTCATGAAGCAATATCCCGCCAGCCCCTACACGCCAGATGCGCTTCGTCTTGCCTGCCAGACGAACTGGGTCAACGGTGCCTGCGGCAGTGATTCTGATCTCAAGGGAATCAACAACGGCAACAGCAGCAGCCCCGGCCCGAACTCCGGCTACGCCGCGCCAGCGTAGGACTGGATCGCCCGTCAGAACACATGTGCCGGGGCATTCGTGCCCTGGCACGCTTCTGTTCATCATCTCTCTGAAAATTGCTACTCCACCCGCTTCAGTTTCTGCGTGTGATCGCCATTCTGTCGCACTTGCAGGCTGCAACAGCTGCACCACATGTGCTGTCGAGGGGTAGCAACACACTGAGGTGAACCATGAGTCGCACTTCCATTCTTGCAATCTTCGCCGCTGCCGGAATTGCCTTTACCGGTGCCGTGACGCCCGACGCCGTTGCGTTGGCGCGGGCCATTTCGTCAGGGGACATGGGGCAGCTGCAACGCTTCGCGAAGCAGTATCCCGCCAGTCCCTACCAAAATGAGGCACTGCGCCTTGCCTGCGTGACGAACTGGGTCAACGGTGCCTGCGGCACTGATGCCGACCTCAGGGGCATCAACAACGGCAACAGCAGCAATCCTCACAAGCAGATGTATGGCATGAGCGGCTGAGCGCCGGCCTGCAACGTCCCGGAATGCGCCAGAGCAGAAGTGCTCTGGCGCATTCATTTGAGGATGTGCGGGTTCCGTGACATGCGCTTTCGTTCGCGATATGCAGGTCCTCCAAGAACAACGCGGCGCAGGCGCAATCACAGGCCCGCGCGTGAGGGAAGGTGCACGACATGGCGAACAAGGTGATCATTTCGGTTGCGGTGACGGGGTCCATCCACACGCCCACCATGTCGCCGCATCTTCCGGTCACGCCTGACGAAATTGCGGAGCAGTCCATAGCGGCGGCGAAGGCGGGTGCGGCCATCATCCACCTGCACGCCCGTGACCCCAAGGATGGGCGGCCGACGCCTGATCCGGACGTGTTCATGCAGTTCCTGCCGCGCATCAAGCAGAACTGCGATGCCGTCATCAACATCACCACGGGGGGCGGGGCCAACATGACGGTGGACCAGCGCATGGCCGCGCCGCTCGTGGCCAAGCCCGAGATGTGCTCGCTCAACATGGGGTCGATGAACTTCGGCATTTTCGGTCTCGCCGACCGTTACAAGGACTGGAAGCACGACTGGGAAGAGCCCTTCCTGCGCGGCACCGACAACTTCATCTTCCGCAACACCTTCGGCGACATCACGCGCATCCTCAAGGAACTGGGCGAGACGCATGGCACGCGCTTCGAGCACGAATGCTATGACGTGGGCCATCTCTACACGCTTGCCCATTTCGTGGACCGGGGCCTGGTGAAGCCGCCCTTCTTCGTACAGATGATCTTCGGCATTCTCGGCGGCATTGGTGCCGACATGCGCAATCTCATGTTCATGAAGGAAACCGCCGACAAGCTGTTCGGCGACAGCTACCGCTGGTCCGTGCTGGCAGCGGGCAAGAACCAGATGGCCTTCTGCACGCAGGCCGCCATGCTGGGCGGCAACGTGCGCGTGGGGCTGGAAGACTCACTCTGGCTTGGCAAGGGGCAACTGGCGCCCAACAATGCCGCACAGGTTTCCAAGATCCGCCGCATCATCGAGGAACTGGGCCTTGAAGTTGCGACGCCGGCGGAAGCGCGCGCGATGCTCGCCCTCAAGGGCGGCGACCGGGTGGGTTTCTGAGACCCGCCAATCTCAGGCGGACTGGACTTCTTCCATGAAATAGTCGCGGAGCTTGCGGGTGATGGGCCCGGGCTGTCCGCCGCCCACGCGCTTGCCGTCGATTTCCACGATGGGCATCACGAATTGCGAGGCGGAGGTGAGGAAGGCTTCGTCCGCGGCGTAAGCCTCGTCCGGCGTGAAGGCGCGTTCCTCGATCTTCACGCCATGCTCCCTGGCGAGGCGGAAGAGGGCACGGCGGGTGCAGCCCGCGAGGATGCGATTGGACAGGGGCCGCGTGATGACGGTGTTGTCCTTGACGATGTAAGCGTTGGATGACGTGCCTTCGGTGACGAAACCATCCTCCACCATCCAGCCTTCGCTTGCACCCTTTTCATAAGCTTCCTGCTTGCCCAGCACGGGGGCGAGCAGCATCACCGACTTGATGTCGCGGCGCAGCCAGCGGATGTCCGGCGTCGTCACCACCTTCACGCCGGTGCGGGCATTGGGATTGTCGACGAGCATCATCACCTGCGGGAAGGCGACGAGGGAGGACTTTGCGTCCTTGGGGAAATTGAACTGGCGGTCGGCCACGCCGCGCGTCACCTGCATGTAGATGATGCCTTCGCGGAGCGCATTGCGCTTCACCAGTTCCTCATGCATGGCGCGGAGTTCGGCTGGCGTGCAGGGCCAGGCCATGCGCAATTCCTTGAGGGAGCGGTCCAGGCGCTCGATGTGCGCGTCATAATCCACGAGCCTGCCGTTCACGATGGGCGTCACCTCATACACCCCGTCGGCGAAGAGGAAGCCGCGATCGAAGATCGAAACCTTGGCGTCGGCTTCGGGCAGGTATTGACCGTTGACGTAGGCGATGCGGCTCATGGGCAAGTCCTGAGTTATGTTGCAGTGCAAACCTGAGGGGTTGAGGTCGCCCCTTAAACCCGGCTAAGGCCATGGTCAACGGAAACAACTTTCAGGTTCATCTTGCCTTCAACCCTTTCGGACATCGCCGTCGAGGCGATGATCACGCGTGAAAAGGCTCACTTCCGGCAACGCAATCCGATTTCAAGGGCGCTCGGTGAGAAGGCGGCTGAGCACTGGCTCCGCGGTGTTCCGATGCACTGGATGGTGGACTGGGGAACGCCCTTTCCCCTGTTTGTGAACCACGCCACGGGTGTCGATCTCACCGATGCGGATGGCAATCATTACATCGACTTCTGCCTGGGCGACACGGGCGCCATGTTCGGACATTCACCCCCTGCCGTGGCAGAGACGCTGGCGCGGGAAGGGGCCACCGGCCTCACCACCATGCTGCCGTCGGAAGACGCAGCCGAGGTGGGGGGCTTGCTCCAGGACCGCTTCGGCCTTCCCTACTGGCAGGTGACGGCCACAGCCTCCGATGCCAACCGCGCTGTGCTGCGATGGTGCCGCGCCATCACGGGGCGGAGCAAAATCCTCGTCTTCAATCATTGCTATCATGGCTGCGTGGATGACACCTTCGTCACCGCAGACGACGGCCGGGTGAAAATGGTGGAAGGTCTCGTCGGAGAACCGCGCGACCTCACGGCCTTTACCAAGGTCGTGGAATTCAACGACGAGGCGGCGCTGGAAGCTGCTCTCGCACCTGGCGATGTGGCCTGCGTGCTGGCCGAACCCGTGATGACGAATATCGGCATGGTGCTGCCGGCTCCGGGATTTCTCGAAAAACTCCGTGTACTGACGGAAAAGACGGGCACGCTGCTGATCCTCGACGAAACGCACACGCTGTCCTCCGGACCCGGTGGCTATGCGCGGGAGGCCGGGCTGCGGCCCGATGGCCTCGTGTTCGGAAAGCCCATCGCTGGCGGCATTCCCGCGGCGGCCTACGGTTTCTCAACGGCCGTTGCCATGCGCATCCGCGAATACCTGGCGAGCCGGGGCGAAGGCCGTTCCGGCATCGGCACCACATTGTCAGGCTCGAAAATACAGATCGCCCTCATCAAGACGGTGCTCAAGACATTCTTCACGCCAGACGCCTTCATGCCGCTCATCAACCGGGCGCGGCGTCTGGAAAAGGGAATTGCGGATGTCATCATCAAACATGGTGTGCCCTGGCATGTGACCCGCGTGGGAGCCCGCGTGGAATTCATGTGCTGCCCGGACCGTCCGAAAAACGGTTACGAGGCGTCGAAGGTGATCCACCGTCCGATTGACGAGGCCGTGCATCATTTTCTCCTGAACCGCGGCGTGGTGATCACGCCGTTCCACAACATGATGCTCATCTGCCCGGCCACCACCGACGACCACGTCGATACACTGATCCGCAGCCTGGACCGCTGCATCACCGAGCTGAAGAGCTGAAATCCCGAAAGGGAGGAGTTCAAAATGTCCTATGTCACCCCCAAGCGCGGCGCCGAGGCGCAGGCCTTCCTCGATGCCAACCCGGATATCGACAGCGTACAGATCGTCTGGACGGATCTGTGCGGCGTCGTGCGCGGCAAGGTGCTGCGCCGCGACGAAGTGGTGCCCGCCTGGAACGACGGCCGCTTCTTCCCCATCTCCGCGCTGGTGCTCGATGCCACCGGACAGGACGTGCCCGAAACGGGGCTGGTCTTTGACGAGGGCGACCGCGATCTGCTGCTCTGGCCCGTGCCGGGGTCACTGCACCGTGTGCCGTGGCTGGAGAACACAGCGCAATATGTGGCGGCCATCCATGATCTTGACGGCACACCTGCCTATGCGGACCCGCGCAATGCGCTGGAGAAGATCATCCGCCGCTTCACCGAAGATCTCAAGATGGTGCCCGTGGGTGCGATCGAACTTGAATTTTTCCTGATGGACCGAGCCTCGGCGCTGGCGGGCAAACCCATTCCGCCCCGGTCGCTCATCAACGAGGCGCGGCCGCAGCACTACCAGGCCTATTATCTTCAGGACACGGATGATTTCGGGCCGTTCTTCAAGGACCTTTATGCCTGGTGCGACGCGCAGGGGCTTCCTGCCAAGACGCTGATCTCGGAATATGCGCCGGGGCAGATGGAAATCGTGTTGCGTCACCGCGCCGACGTTCTGAAGGCCTGTGACGAGGCCGTCATGCTGAAGCGTGTCATCAAGGCCGCGGCCGAGAAGCACGGGCTTTGCGCCACCTTCATGGCCAAGCCCTATTCGCAATGGACGGGCTCGGGCATGCATGTGCATGTGTCGCTTGGCGATGAAGATGGCAACAATCTCTTTGCCGCCGATGTACCGGCGGAGAACCAGTTGCTGATGCATGCCATCGGCGGATTGAAGGCGGCCATGGCGGAATCCATGCTGATCTTCGCGCCCAACGCCAATTCCTACCGCCGCTTCCGCCGCAACTCCTATGCGCCGGTCGCCGCCAATTGGGGCGTGAACAACCGCACCGTGAGCCTGCGCATTCCCGCAGGCTCTGCCAAGGCCTGCCACATCGAGCACCGTCCCTCTGGCGCTGATGCCAACCCTTATTTGGTCATGGCGGCCATCCTGGCGGGCATGCATTACGGTATTTCGGAAAAGGAAGACCCGGGTAATCCGGTCGTCGGCAATGGCTATGAAAAGCGGGCCAAATATATTCCCGGCAACTGGTTCGATGCCATCGATGCCTTCTGGCGCGCCTCGATCCTGAAGGAATATTTCGGCAAGGAGTTCGTGGATACCTTCTGCACGTTGAAGGAGGTGGAGGCGGACCGCTTCTTCGCCGAGCCCACCGTGCGGGATTTCGAATGGTACCTGCGCACGGTCTGAGCGGCGCGCGATGGAAACAAGAGAGCGGGGCCAAGCCCCGCCCTTTTCATTTCTTGGTCGTGGCCATCACGCGGTCGATGTAGGCGAGCAGCAGGGCGGATGCGACGAAGGCCATGTGCATGACGGTGAGCCACATGATCTTGTCGCTGGTGTACTGGTTGGCATTGAGGAAGACCTGCAGCAGGTGGATCGAGGAGATGGCCACGATCGTGGAGGCCACCTTGATCTTGAGCGAACCCGCGTCAATCTTGCCGAGCCACGACAGTTCGCCGCTCTTTTCTTCGGCCTCATCGAAGCGG
>CALMLK010000460.1 GCA_937868035.1 uncultured Alphaproteobacteria bacterium | reverse complement strand
ACATGAACCATTGCTTCAAGTGTCGCCATTATCCAATTGAATTCAAAAGAACAATCAGGGCGTGCGGTAAAGCATAGTGGCGCGGCGAGGTTGACCCGTTGAACGCCGCCGTCTAGAGGAAGCGCAGGATCATGGACATTTCAAGACACAAAATCCTGGTGACAGGCGCAGACGGCTTCATCGGCTCCCATCTGGTGGAAACGCTGCTCGCTGCCGGCTGCGACGTGCGCTGCTTCGTGCTCTACAATTCTTTCGGCAGCCGCGGCTGGCTGGACACGCTGCCATTGGCGCTGCGCAAGAATCTTGACGTGTTCGCAGGAGACATCCGCGATCCGCATGGCGTGCGGGCGGCCATGAAGGGCTGCAGCGTTGTGCTGCATCTTGCCGCCCTCATCGCCATTCCCTATTCCTATCATTCGCCTGATACCTATGTGGACACCAACATCAAGGGCACGCTGAATGTGGTGCAGGCAGCGCGCGACCTTGATGTGGCGCGTGTCGTCGTCACCTCAACGTCGGAAGTCTATGGCACGGCGCTGCATGTGCCCATCGGTGAGGATCATCCCTTGCAGCCGCAGTCGCCTTACTCGGCCTCGAAGATCGGCGCGGATGCGATTGCGCTGTCCTATCATGCTTCGTTTGCCACGCCCGTCACGGTGCTACGGCCCGTCAACACCGATGGGCCCCGGCAAGCGGCGCGCGCCGTCATTCCCACCATCATTGGCCAGATCGCGGCGGGAAAGCGCGAGATCGCACTTGGCGCGCTCCATCCTACGCGCGACTTCACGTTCGTGAAGGACACCGCGCAGGGCTTTCTGCAAGCGGCGGCCTGCGACCACATTGTCGGCGGCGTCACCAACATCGGCAGCGGGTTCGAAATCTCCATCCTAGAAACGGCGCGCCTCATTGCCGACGTGATGGGGCAATCGATCACCTTCCATCAGGATCCGCAGCGCCTTCGCCCCACGGCAAGCGAGGTGGAGCGCCTGTTTGCGGGAACGGACAAGGCTGTGCAGGCCTTCGGCTGGACTCCGGCCCATGGCGGACTGGACGGCTTCCGCCGTGGCATTGAAGTCACGGCGGCGTGGTTCCAGGACCCGGCCAACCTCGCGCGTTACGACAATGACCGCTACAACATCTGACGCACCACGCCTTCGCATCCTCGCGGTCAGCGGCAGCCGCGCCGACTGGGGCTACCTGGTCAAACCGATCGAAGCCCTGAAGGCAGACCCGGCCTTTGACGTGCTGCTGGCGGTGACGGGGCAACACCTGGAAGAGCGTTCGGGCCGCACCATCGACAACATCCGCAACGCGGGATTCGCCGTCGACGACATCATCGAACCGCACCTTGCGGGCGACAGTGCCGAGGAAACCACGGCGGCGCTGGCGCACATCGCTTCGGGGATGGGCAAGGTCATCGCCGCGCGCAAGCCACATCTCATGTTGTTGCTGGGCGACCGCTACGAAACACTCGCCTGTGCATCCGCCGCCATGCTGGCGCGCGTGCCCATTGCCCATCTCTGCGGAGGGGATATTTCCGAAGGTGCTGTTGATGACGTGATCCGCCATGCGGTGAGCAAACTCTCGCACCTGCATTTTCCGACCAACAGCGATGCCGCCCGGCGGCTTCGCCAGATGGGCGAGGCGCCGGAGCGTGTTCACATGGTGGGCAGCACCGGACTCGATCTCCTGCTGGCCACGCCCATCATGCCGCGCGATGACTTCTTCGCCCGTCTGAAACTGCAACCCCGCAAGCACATGCTGCTCGTCACCATGCATCCCGTGACGTTGGCCGCAGACCCTGCGGCAGAGGCGAAGGCGCTTGTCACGGCGCTTGCCGCTTTGGGCGATGATGTGGAGCTCATCATTTCCGGCACGAATGCCGATACGGGACGGCATGGCATCACGCGCCTGTTGGAAAACCTCGCGGCCACACGTTCGGGCACCGTGCTGGTGCCATCGCTGGGCAATGCGCTGTTCGTGAATGCGCTCGCCCACTGCGACTGCATGGTGGGCAATTCCTCCAGTGGCCTCTACGAGGCACCGAGCCTTGGCATTCCCACTGTCAATGTCGGCATCCGTCAGCAGGGCAGACTGAGGGCTTCGTCGGTGACCGATTGTGCCGCCGAACCGGAAGTCATTCGCGCGGCCATCGTCGCGGCACTTGGGCGCGGCCGGGTCTCCACCCGCAATCCCTATGGCGATGGCCATGCCTCCCGGCGTATCGTGGAGGTGCTGAAGGCGCTGGGTGATCCGGCGCTGCTGCTGCACAAGACATTCCACGAGGTTGGGGAAGAGCCGTGAACCGCCATGTCACGATCATTGCCGAGGCGGGCGTCAATCACAACGGCTCCCGCGCCCGTGCCCTGGAGCTGGTGGATGCCGCCGCCGAGGCCGGCGCGGACATGGTGAAATTCCAGACCTTCAAGGCCGACAAATTGGCCAGTGCCCGGGCCGCCAAGGCCGCCTACCAGCAGCGCAATGCGCCGGGCGATCCCACGCAACTCGACATGCTGCGGGCGCTGGAACTCAGCGATGAAGATCATGAAGCGCTCATTGCGCGCTGTGAGGCACGGTCCATCACGTTCCTGTCCACGCCCTTCGATCCCGGCAGTCTCGATCTCCTGGCACACCGCTTCCATCTCGCCACCATCAAGCTGGGCTCCGGTGAATTGACCAACGGGCCGCTGCTGCTGCAAGCCGCGCAGACAGGACGCAAGCTGATCGTCTCCACCGGCATGGGCGACCTCACCGAAGTCGAAGACGCGCTCGCCGTGTTGGCCTTCGGTTTCACGGGCGCGGCCGCGCCATCGCGCGAGGCTTTTCAGTCTGCGTTCACCTCGTCCGCGGGGCAGGCGGCCCTGAAGGAAAAGGTGACGCTCCTGCATTGCACCACCGAATATCCAACGCCGCTCACGGACATCAACCTCGCGGCCATGGATACGCTGCGGCAGCGCTTTGGCCTGGCCGTGGGCTTCAGCGATCATTCGGAAGGCATCGTGGTGGCCATTGCCGCTGCGGCACGCGGTGCCACGGTGATCGAGAAGCACTTCACGCTTGACCGCAATCTGCCCGGACCGGACCACAAGGCGTCCGTGGAACCTGCTGACCTGAAGGCCATGGTCCAAGGCATCCGCGCGGTGGAACTGGCCTGTGGCGATGGCATCAAGGTTGCGCGCCCCTCGGAGACCGCCAACAAGACGGTGGCGCGCAAGGTCATCGTGGCGGCGCGCGACATCGCCCAGGGGCAGGTGATCGGCGCCGACGACATCACCATCCTGCGCGCAGGGGCAGGTTTGTCACCCATGGCCTACTGGGACGTAGTCGGCAGCCGTGCGCCCCGCGCAACTTCCGCCGGAGAACCACTCGAACCATGATTCCGCTCGCAAGCTTGCGCAAGGTCATCGTCGACCCGCAGTCCAGCATCCTCGATGCCATCAAGGCGATCGATGCAGGCAACATCCAGGCCGTGCTTGTGGCAGGCAGCGATGACGTGTTGCGTGGCGTCATCACCGATGGCGACGTGCGCCGCGGCCTGCTCAAGGGCGAAACGCTGCAGTCGCCCGTCTCCGGCATCATGAACACGAAACCGGTGACGCTGCGCGCGCCGGCCTCGCGTGAAGATGCGCTGGCGCAGATGCGCCGCTCCGCCGTGCGGCAGGTGCCCGTGCTCGACGCGGAAGGCCGCATCACCGGGCTGCATCTCATGGAAGGTGACAGCGCGACCGAGGGCCATGGCGATGCGCCGTGGGTGGTCATCATGGCAGGCGGGCGGGGCACGCGCCTTCATCCGCTCACCGAGACCACACCCAAGCCCATGCTGCCCGTGGGCGGCCAGCCGCTTCTTGAAACCATCATCCGCGCGCTCGTCACGCAGGGCTTTTCGCGCATCTACCTCTCGCTCAACTACATGGCGGAGGTGTTCCGCAAACATTTCGGCGATGGCAGCCGCTTCGGCGCCGACATCCGCTACATCGAGGAGAGCGAGCGCCTTGGCACCGCGGGCGCGCTCAGCCTTCTTCCCGAACAGCCGGAGCGGCCATTCCTTGTGATGAACGGCGATCTCCTCACGCAGGTCGATTTTCGCAATCTTCTCGCCTACCACGCCGAGCACAAGGCGCAGGCCACCATGTGCGTGCGCGATTATTCGGTACAGATTCCCTATGGCGTGGTTGAACTGGACGGGCATCAGGTGACGGCGCTGGTGGAGAAGCCGAGGCGTTCGTTCTTCGTCAATGCGGGAATCTATATTCTCGATCCGGGCCTCCTGAAGCACATCCCGGCGTCCACCTATTTCGACATGCCGCAACTCATCGACGCGGCCCTTGCGGGTGGTGGCAAGGTTGCGAGTTTTCCGCTCCACGAATACTGGCTCGACATCGGCCGCTTTGATGACCTGGAGCAGGCGCGGGCGGAATTCCAGCGGTGGTTCACCACATGAGGCTGATCTGCACCATTGGCGCGCGTGGCGGATCCAAGGGCGTGCCTGGAAAGAATGTGCGGCTTCTGCATGGGTTGCCGCTTCTGGCCCACACCATCCGCCAGGCCAAGGCCAGCGGATTGTTCGATGCCGTGGCCGTCAGCTCCGACAGTGCCGAAATCCTCGACACCGCCAAGGCCCATGGCGCCGACATCCTCATTGCGCGCCCGCCCGAGATGGCAACAGATCTTGCGGCCAAGCCGCCCGCCATCCGCCACTGCTTCATGGAAGCGGAGAAGCAACTGGGGCGGCCGTATGAGGCCTTCGTCGATCTCGACGTCACGTCGCCGCTCCGCCTGCCCGAAGACATTCGCGCCGCCGTGGCGTTGTTCGAGGAGACGGGAGCCAGCAACGTCATCACCGGCGCGCCGGCGCGGCGTTCGCCCTATTTCACGCTGGTGGAGAAAAACGAGGAGGGCTTCGTGCGCCTCTCGAAGACACTCCCCACCGCCGTGGTGCGCCGCCAGGACAGCCCGAAGTGCTGGGACATGAACGGTTCCATCTACGTCTGGCGCCGCGAGCCCTTCCTCAGCGACCCCCGCGTCCTCTACCCCGACACCCGCCTCCACGAAATGCCCGAAGACCGCTCCATCGACATCGACAGCGAACTCGATTTCAAGTTCGTGGAGTTTCTGATGGGGGAGAGGG
>CALMLK010000459.1 GCA_937868035.1 uncultured Alphaproteobacteria bacterium | reverse complement strand
AGGCGTTGCAAGGCGTCCGGCGTCAACACGCTGCCCGACATGCTGGCGGAGGACTGCCCGACGAAGACCCGCACGGTTGCCTCGCGCGCTTCGGATTGTTCGAGGTTTTCGATTTCTCCGTTGCGCACGGAAACGGAGGTGTCCGCCACGTCGGCGACGATGGCGTCGGCGGAGGTTGCGCCTTCGCTGCGGGCGAGCCGCAGAATGTCTTTGGCAATGTCGAGAAGGTCAGTCATCAGATGAACAGGTCCACAATCAATCCGGCGAGAACGAGAAGCCCATATGTGCGGTTGGACTTGAAGAGTTGCAAGCAGCGTGCGCCGTCCGAACCGTCGAAGCGGCGGCATTGCCAGATGGCGTGCAGGGCCGCGGCGGCGATGCCGGCATAGGTGGCAGGTCCGGCGGACACGCCCCAGGCCGCCAATCCGAGGAGCAGGGTGGTGAGGGCGAAGAATCCTGCCAGCCAGGGTCGCGTGTTCGCGCCGAACTTGAGGGCCGTGGACTTCACCCCGATCAGGATGTCGTCGTCCTTGTCCTGATGGGCATAGATGGTGTCGTAGGCGAGCGTCCAGGCGATGCCTGCGGAATAGAGGGCCAGTGCCGGCCAGGCGAAGCCGTTGGTGACGGCGGTCCAGCCGACGAGTGCGCCCCAGTTGAAGGCCAATCCCAGCACGGCCTGCGGCCAGTAGGTGATGCGCTTCATGAGTGGGTAGACGACGATGATGGCGACGGAGGCGAAGCCGGTCAGGATCGTGAGGCTGTTGAATTGCAGCAGGATCGCAAGGCCGATGAGGAGCAGTGCGGCGAGGAAGACAAGCGCCTGCTTCACGCTGACCCGGCCCGAAGGGATGGGGCGAGAGCGGGTGCGGGCAACCTGCGTATCGAAGTTGCGGTCGGCGATGTCGTTGATGACGCAACCGGCCCCCCGCATCACGATGGCGCCTGCCAGAAACAGGACGCCATACCAGAGCTGGATCATCTGCGCGCCGGTGGTCTGGGCGGCAAGGCCAAGGCCCCACCAGCAGGGGAGGAGCAGCAACCACCAGCCGATGGGACGGTCGAGGCGCATCAATTGGGCGTAGGGGAGTGCGGCAGGCGGCAGCATCCGCTCCACCCAATTGCCGGGAGCAGCATCCGCCACGCGCATGCCGGGAGGCATCGGGCTCATGCAGTTGCTCCCCCCGGACCGTGCCGGGTTGCCGATGAAGGGATGCGTGGCGGTGGAGACATGATTGTCCGGTTGGATTCTGCTGCGCTGGCCGTGTAACACGCTGGCCATGGCAAAGACCACACCCCGCCTGCATCTTGATGCCGAACTGGCGCCCGGCCATGACATTCCGTTGTCGCGCGAGCAGGGGCACTATCTTGCCCATGTGTTGCGCCTCGTGGGAGGCGATGTGGTGGAGGTGTTCAACGCGCGTGATGGCGCGTGGCTGGCCTATCTTACGGATGTGACCAAGAAGGGCGTGAGCATCCGCTGCGAGCGGCGCGTCTCCGAGGTCACGCCGCCGCCGGACATCGACTATCTGTTCGCGCCGTTGAAGCATGCGCGGCTGGACTACATGGTGCAGAAGGCGACGGAACTGGGCGTGCGCCGCCTGCGGCCGGTCATGACGGCGCGGACCATAGCCGAGCGGGTGAACCTCGAGCGCATGCGCGCCAACGCCGTGGAAGCCGCCGAACAGTGCAATCTCGTCTTTGTGCCAGACGTTTTGGAACCGCAGCCGCTCGCCAAGGTGATCGGCTCATGGGATGCGCCCCGTCGGCTCATCTTCTGTGACGAAACGGCGGTGCAGGCCAATCCCATCGCCGCGCTGGCCGGAGTGCGCCCGCCCGCGGCCGTACTTGTGGGGCCGGAGGGCGGTTTCACTGATGACGAACGGCGGCTCCTGAAAAGCCAGCCCTATGTGACGGCGATCTCGCTTGGCCCGCGCATCCTGCGCGCCGACACTGTGGCAATCGCGGCCCTTGCGGTGGTGCAGGCCGCCATAGGAGACTGGGGCCGGCCCGGGGTCATTGAAAAACTGTGATGAGTTCCATCACATTTTATAGCTTGCCCGTTCGTGGCAGGGTGCCTATTTGACGGGCTCACTCAGAGGATAACACGCGTGAGCGGACCCACACCGGAAACGGCCGAAGGCAAGGCCATCATTGAATCCAAGGCGCAGCTTGTCGGCTATTTCGACAAGGGCCTGAAGCCCAAGTCCGAATGGCGGATCGGCACCGAGCACGAGAAGTTTCCGTTTCTCACCGACACATTGCAACCCGTTCCCTATTTCGGGCCGCGCTCCATTCAGGCACTGCTGGAAGGGCTGAAGGCCCGCTTCGGCTGGGATGGCGTCTATGAAGGTGAGCACATCATCGCGCTCGCCGACCCCAAGGGCATGGCCAATATCTCGCTGGAGCCGGGTGGGCAGTTCGAATTGTCGGGCGCGCCACTGGCGAGCGTGCATGACACGTGCGCCGAGGTGAACGAGCACCTGCAGCAGGTGCGCGAGGTGGGCGACCAGCTTGGCATCGGCTTCCTCGGATTGGGTGCATCCCCCACATGGACGCGGGCGCAGACACCCGTCATGCCGAAGGGCCGCTATGGCATCATGGCGCCCTACATGGACAAGGTGGGCACCATGGGCCGGGACATGATGTTCCGCACCTGCACGGTGCAGGTGAACCTCGATTTCGCCAGCGAAGCCGACATGGTGCAAAAGCTCCGTGTCTCCCTCGCGCTGCAACCGATCGCGACGGCACTCTTCGCCAATTCGCCCTTCCTTGAAGGCAAGCCGAACGGCTTCCTCTCGTTCCGCAGTCATGTGTGGACCGACACCGACAACGCCCGCGCCGGCATGCTGCCTTTTGCTTTTGAAGATGGCATGAGCTTCGAGCGCTATGTGGACTACGCGCTCGACGTGCCCATGTATTTCGTCATGCGCGATGGCAAGTTCGTCAATACGGCGGGCGAGAGCTTCCGCAAGTTCCTCGA
>CALMLK010000458.1 GCA_937868035.1 uncultured Alphaproteobacteria bacterium | reverse complement strand
CAGGCGCGGGGTGGCTGGGACGCGAAGCAGAATGCCGTGATCGCCAGCGAGACGCGCGCGCTGGGGGCGATTGTGCTCGCAGAAAAGCCGCTGCCCTCACCCGATGCCGAAGCCCTGGCGAAGGGCATGCTGGATGGCGTGCGGGCGATGGGACTTTCCGCCCTGCCGTGGAGCGAGGGCGCAAACGGGTTGCGCCAGCGCATCCGCTTTCTGGCGCGCACCATGCCGGACGCCGGCTGGCCTGATGTGTCGGAAGCGGGCCTGACCGCCACGCTCGGCGACTGGCTCCTGCCCTATGTTGCGGGCATGAGCCGGAAGAACGACCTCGCACGCCTCGACATGCACGCGATCCTGCGCAGCCTTGTACCGCACGCGCTTATCTCACGCATCGAGGCGCTTGCGCCACAGCGCATGGAAGTGCCGTCGGGCGGGCATTACAGGATCGACTACGACACCGATGGTGATCCGGTGTTGCGCGTGCGCCTGCAGGAAATGTTCGGACTTCATGCAGCCCCACAGGTGGCGGAGGGCCGGGCCCGACTGCGGATCGAATTGCTGTCACCCGCGGGCCGGCCCGTTGCCGTCACGCAGTCACTCGAAACCTTCTGGACCAATGCCTATGCCGATGTGCGCAAGGACATGCGCGGGCGCTATCCCAAACACTACTGGCCGGAGAATCCGCTGGAGGCGCAGGCCGTGGCACCGCGCCGCTTGCGCTGAGGTCAGGCGGCTGACTGCGTGGCCGACGGTTCGGTGAGGATGGCGTAGAGGCCTTCCGCCGTATCGGTGCCGCGCAGCTTGGCGAGTGTCGCCGGTTCGCGCAGCAGGCGCGAGATGCGGGCCAGAGCGGTGAGATGATCGGCACCGGCATGGTCGGGTGCCAGCAGCACGAAGACGAGGTCCACCGGCTGGCCATCGATGCTGTCGAAATCAACCGGTGTGGCGAGACGCGCGAAGAGGCCGTAGACGCGGTTGATGTTGGGGAGACGGCCGTGCGGAATGGCGATGCCCTGGCCGAGACCGGTCGAACCCAGCTTCTCGCGGCGGTTCAGCGTTTCGAAGACAACGCGCTGGTCGGCAGCAACAAGTCCGGCAATCGCCTGGGAGAGTTCCTGCAACACCTGCTTCTTGTTCTGGGCCTTCACCGCGGGAAGCACGGCGCGGGCGTCGATGATGTCTGCAAGAGTCATTCGATCAGCAATTCCGGTTCGTACAAGTCGGCCTGACGTCAAGACATGGGCGCGAGAGTGTCTCGCGTCAATGGCGGCGGAGCTGGCTTGTGAAAAGTGTTGTTGTTGGGCACTGCACCATCTTGGTTCATGCCGTTTCCATTCAGACGGGCGCTGGATAGGCGCGCCACGGACGCAAGTCAACCCTTCAACCGGGCCTCCCGGCGACGCTGCACAGATGACAATATATTTAGCGATTCCCGATATTTAGCCACTGTCCTCCGGGCGATATCCACACCCTCTAGGCGCAGCGCTGCCACAATGTCGTCATCGGAGAGAATGGCCTCCGGATTCTCCTTCGCGATCATCTCTCGAATCCGGTGGCGCACGCTTTCGGCCGAGTGCGCATCGCCTTCGCCATCGGCAGACGCAATGGCCGTGGTGAAGAAATATTTGAGTTCATATGTGCCGAGCGGTGTTGCGATATACTTGTTCGAGGTGACGCGGCTCACCGTCGACTCATGCATCTCGATCGCATCAGCCACCATCTTCAGCGTGATGGGGCGAAGGTGCTGTACGCCATGAATGAGGAAGCCGTCCTGCTGGCGCACGATCTCACGCGCGACCTTCAGCACTGTCTTGGCGCGCTGTTCGAGGCTCTTCACCAGCCAGGCTGCCTGAGCATGGCAACCCGCAAGGAAGAGCTTGTCGTCCTCGCTGCGGGCGCCGCGCGATACCGTGGCCATGTAGCGGTTGTTGACGAGAACGCGCGGCAGGGTCTCGCTGTTCAATTCGATGATCCAGTTGCCGTCGGGCGAGGGCCGCACGAAGACGTCCGGCACCACCGGAAGCGTGGGCTCGCTGCCGAAGGCGAGGCCGGGCTTGGGATTGAGGGCGCGCAGTTCCGCCAGCATGTCCTGCAGGTCATCCATGGTGACGGCGCAACGGACGCGGAGCGTGTTGAAATCACGCCGCGCCACCAGGGGCAGATTGTCGATGAGGGCTGCCATGGCGGGATCGAGGCGGTCGAGATCCTGCAACTGCAGCTTCAGGCATTCGGCAAGGTCGCGGGCAAACACGCCGGCTGGCTCGAAGCGGCGGAGGCGGGCGAGGACATCCTCGATCTGCTGCGGCGTGGCCTTGAGGGTTTCGCACAGGCTCTCGGGTTCGCCCGAGAGATAGCCCGCATCGTTCAGCATGCCGATCAGGTGCTGGCCGATCATCAGGTCGGCGGGGGCGGTGAATTCCAGATTGAGCTGCGAGGTGAGGTGTTCGGCGAGCGAAATGCCGCTGGACAGATTGGCGGCAAAATCGCCGTCCTCACCGTCAAACGACAGGTGGCCGGACGAGCGCAGGCTGGCCCAGCCGGAATCACGCGGCATCGAAGCTTCATCGGCCATGCGCGCAGAGGCGCCTTCGGGCGCTTCGGCATCGCCACCCATGTCCTCGGGGGCGGCATTGCGGCTGGTGAATGTTTCGTCGAGGCTGTCGGGGGTCTGCTTTTCTGGCGTGCCGGCTTGCGGCTCGGAAGAGGCTTCCTCGCGTTCGAGAAGCGGGTTGCGCTCCAGCTCGGCATCGACAAAGGCCTGCAATTCCATGGATGACATCTGC
>CALMLK010000457.1 GCA_937868035.1 uncultured Alphaproteobacteria bacterium | reverse complement strand
ATGCTGCCTTCGTTTTCGGCAAAGTGCAGCCGCGATGCATCGCCACCCTTGGAGAGGCGCATCAGTTCAATGATCTGTGCCCCCCAGGACTGGCGGAAGAAGCCGCCGGCGCTGGCGGCCTCGCTCTCGGGGCGCGGCGTGTCGATGTAGATCTGCTGGACGGCATCGCCGCCGATCAGGTGCAGCGCCGCCACGGTGAAGCCAGAATGGCCGCCGCCCAGGCCCACCGCCATGCGGTTCGACTTCGGGAAGCCGAAGTAGGTGTGGATCTCCCGCATCATGTCGAGGATGAACTTGTCGGCGGGATAGCCGCGATGCATGGAGCGGCTGATTTCAGCCACAGTGAAAGGGCCGATGTCCTTGCCGGTGTCGTCGAGCTTGCGATAGTTCTGTTCGAGCCAACGCTCGAACGCGAAGCGGTTGCGCCGCGCCTCGGTCTCGTCTGCCGCCGCATCGGTGATGGGGCCGACGCCGAAGAAGGGGTTGCTCGTCCGTGACGGCGGGCCGCCCGCCGTGGCGGCGAGGGTCGCGGCGTGTTGCTGCTTCAGGCTGTCGAGATCGGACATGGGCGGGTTTCCTGCACGGGTGATGCGCCGCTGCGCGGCGGTTTTCTTGATGATCCTTCCTGCGCAGTCTTTCGGCAACGCACCCGCCCGCTGCCGCCAACCCAGCATCATTTTCCGACATGACGCGCGATGACGGACGCACATCATTGCGCCGCCCGCGACGGAAGCCTCAGCTCAGCGCGTCCTTGATCCGGTAGTACAGCATGGCTGCCGCAAGGAGCGGCGTGCGGATGGGGCCGCCGGGGAAGGGGAGGTGGCGGAAGCGGGCGAGGAGGTCGAAGCGTTCCGCCGTGCCGCGGATGGCCTCCGCCATCAGCTTCCCGTACATCTGCGCCAGGGCCACGCCCTGACCGGAATAGCCGTGGGCATAGTAGGTGGTGGCCGACAACCGCCCGCAATCGGGAATCCGGTTTGAGGTGATGGCGATATAGCCGCCCCAGGCATGGTCGATCTTCACATCCGCCAACTGCGGGAAGACCTTGAGCATGCGCGGCCGCATGTAGGCGCCGAGGTCGGAAGGCTCCAGCGTCGAATAGCTGGCGCGCCCGCCGAAGAGCAGGCGGTGGTCCGGCGTGCGGCGGAAATAGTCGACGATGAAATTGCTGTCCGCCACGGCCTCGTTGTCCATGATGAGGCTCTTCGCCCGCGCTTCACCAAGTGGTTCCGTGGTGATGATGTAGCTGGTGACCGGCATCACCCGGCCCGAGAGGGCGGGCACTGTCTTGCCCAGATAAGCGTTGCCGCCAATAACCATGAACTTCGCCGTCACCTTGCCGGCCGCCGTGCGGGCGAAGGGTGCAGAACCGGTATCGACCTCCAGCACGCGCGAATTTTCGTGAATGCGCGCACCCGCCCTGGTGGCCGCAGCAGCGAGGCCTGCGAGGTAGTCCAGCGTATGGAAATGACCGGCGCGCGGTTCGCGCATGGCGCCGTGATAGAGCGTCGAGCCCAGCTTGGCCTGCAGGGCCTGCTTGTCGAGCACCGTGCAGCCAGCATAGCCGAGCGCCGCATACTCCTCCGCCCATTCGCGCAGCATGTCCATCTGCGTGGGCTTGGGAATGCAATGCAGATAGCCCCACGTCAGGGCACAGTCGATCTTGTGACGCGCGATGCGCGACTCGATGAGCACCTTGGCCTCTTCGGCGAGGGCGAAACATTTCTGCGCGTCGGACTTGCTGACCTGCGTTTCAAGCCGCGCCTGTCCCGGTGAGAAACCGGTGCAGATCTGGCCGCCGTTGCGGCCCGATGCGCCTGCACCGATGCGGCCCGCTTCCAGTACGACGACCGACAGTCCTGCCTCCGCCAGTTCAAGCGCTGCCGAGAGCCCGGTGAATCCACCACCCACCACAACGGCATCGCAGGCAACGTCGCCCGCCAGCGCCGGATAGGCATCGCTCAGCTTGGCGGTCGCCTGGTAGTAACTCTCGGCAATCAGGGATTGTCTCATGCTTTCAACGCTCTAGGCTCCCCCTTCCGGAACGCGCGGAAAGCGGGCATTATTGTCCGGAAATCAATAGCATAGCGAACAATCATGAGTCATCCGAAGTTCGAGGAATACATCACCAGCAACCGCATCAGCGAGGTGGAGTGCCTGGTGGCCGACATGTCCGGCACGGCGCGCGGCAAGATTTTGCCGCCCAAGAAATTCCTCAAGGGCCAGCGCAACCGCGGCCTCCGCATTCCGGAAGAAATCTTCACGCTCACCATCAACGGCCGCTACGTGCAGGACACGCAGGCCGTGAGCGACAGCGCCATCGACGTCTACATGGAGCCGGACGTGGATACCGTGCGCATGGTGCCGTGGTACACGGAGCCCACCGCCCAGGTGATCTGCGATGTCTTCCATCTCAACGATGAACCCGTCTCCATCGCGCCCCGCCATGTGCTGAAGCGCGTGTTGCAGCTCTACAAGGAAAAGGGCTGGCGGCCCGTGGTGGCGCCTGAACTGGAATTCTATCTGGTGAAGCGCAACCCCGACGCCGACTATCCGCTGGAGGCCGCCGTCGGGCGCTCGGGCCGCAAGGAACCGGGTGGCCAGGCCTATGGCATCGACGCCGCCAACGACTTCGATCCGATCGTCGAGGACATCTACGACTACTGCGAAGCCCAGGAACTGGACGTCGACACGCTCTCGCACGAGAGCGGGCCGGCACAGCTGGAAATCAACTTCAACCACGGTGATCCGCTGGAACTCGCCGACCAGGTGTTCCTCTTCAAGCGCACGGTGCGCCAGGCTGCCCTGAAGCACGACATGTACGCCACCTTCATGGCCAAGCCCCACGCCAACGAGCCGGGCTCTTCCATGCACATCCACCAGTCGGTGCTGGATCTGCGTTCTGGCAAGAACATCTTCTCTGGCAAGGATGGAAAGCCTTCGAAGGTCTTCCTCAATCACATTGGCGGCCTGCAGCGCTATCTTGCGGCGGCGCTTCCCATGTGTGCACCCAACGTGAATTCCTACCGCCGCCTTGTGCCGGATTCCGATGCGCCCACCAACGTGCACTGGGGCTTCGACAACCGCACGGTGAGCTTGCGCGTGCCCTCGTCCGATCCCAGCAATCTCCGCCTGGAAAATCGCGTGTCGGGGGCGGATGCCAATCCTTACCTTGCTTTCGCCGCGTCGCTGGCCTGCGGCTATCTCGGCATGGTCGAACGCATCAAGCCCTCGGAACCGGTGGAAGGCTCGGCCTACCGCTACGCCCACACACTGCCCATCAACCTTGAAGAAGCGCTGGACAAGCTGAACTACACCAAGGCCCTGAAGCAGGTGCTGGGCGAAAAGTTCGTCGAGGCTTACCAGGACGTCAAGTTCGAGGAAATGCAGCACTACCGCCGCGTCATCAGCTCGTGGGAACGGGAATATCTTCTCCTCAACGTCTGAGTGTCATGCTATCACTTTGATTCTGAACCCGGGGACAGGAGTTGCGCATGATGCTGAAGTGGTTGCAGCGAAGCATTCTGTTGGCAGGTCTGGTGCTGGCCGCTCCCTTCGCGGCAGAAGCGGCAGCACCCGCTTCCGCAGTGCAGGCGGCCGTGGGCGATACGCTCTCCGGCGCGGCCCGCATGCCCCTCCCCATCGAGCGGGTGCGAAGTGCCCTCAGCGCCTTCTATGTGAAGGGCAGGGCGGCACCCTACTGGGTGGGCACGGGCCACATGCAGCAGTTCCTGCAGCGCCTGCAGAACGCCACGCTGGATGGCCTTGATCCCAATGCCTATCCCATCGATGCCTTGCGTGACCTTGCTTCCGCCGCGCAATCGGGCGGTGCGGCTGAAGGCGCCAAGGCCGAACTCTACTATTCCGCCTTCTTCATCGCCTACGCCGCCGACCTGAAGATCGGCCGCGTCGCGCCGCAGAAGGTCGATCCCAATCTCTTCCGCAATCGCAAGACCATCGATGCACTGCGGGTGCTGACTGAAATGCAGAAGCAGCAGGACGCAGGCAAGGCGCTCTCGCTGTTCGAGCCACGCAACAACCACTACCAGACGCTGAAGCGCATGCTGAAGGCCTACACGCGCGTCATCAACGAAGGTTTCGAATGGCCGGTGATCGGCCAGGGCGACAGCCTGAAGCCGGGCGGCAGCGACGCGCGCGTGCCAAAGATCCGCGAACTCCTCACCTTCACCGGCGACTACGATGGGCCGGACTCGGCCTCGGCCAAGTATGACGCCACGCTCTTCGAAGCGGTGAAGAAGTTCCAGTTGCGCCACGGCCTTGAAGCCAAGGGCCTGCTGGGCAAGCAGACCGTGACGGCCATGAATGTGAAGCCGAGCGAACGCCAGCGCCAGATCATCCTCAACATGGAGCGCTGGCGCTGGATGCCGGACCAGTTGGGCGACGAGCACTTCCTCGTCAACATCGCAGGCTTCGAACTGGAATGGGTGCAGGGCAAGGTTGAACGCGAACGCATGGGCGTGGTCGTCGGTGCCGTCGCCACCCAGACCCCGGAGTTCTCACACCAACTGGAATATGTTGAACTCAATCCCACGTGGACGGTGCCCTACACCATCGCCACCAAGGAAATGCTGCCCAAGCTCAAGGCCAACCCCTACCAGTACGCCGAGGAATTCGAGCTGTTCGTGAATGGAAAGCTCGCGAACTGGGGCAGTGTCAACTGGGCGGCCTATGGTTCCGGCAATTTCCCTTTCACCTTCCGGCAGAAGCCCGGACCGAAGAACGCGCTCGGCAAGGTGAAGTTCATGCTGCCGAACCCGCACAACATCTATCTTCACGATACGCCCGCGAAGGACAAGTTCGCCAATTCCACGCGCGCTTTCAGCCACGGCTGCATCCGCCTCTCGCGCCCCGACGACCTGGCCTACGAACTGCTGGGTGAAAAGCTCAACATGAGCAAGAACCTGATCGACAGCATCTGGGCCACGCAGCAGACCAAGAAGGTGGTGCTGCCGCAGAAGATCCCGATCCATATCGTCTACGCCACGGCCTTTGCCACCGCGCGCGGTATCGAGTTCAGGCCGGATGTCTATGGCCGCGACCGCAAGCTGGAAGCGGCCCTGTTCGGGCGTCCGTCAAGCTGACCGCTTCGGCTTACCGAAGAAGTTCTTCTCCAGTTCGGCAAAGCCGCGCTGATAGACGTTCTGCTCGGTGCGCGGAATGAGCACGAGGTCGTCCTGCGGCGATGCCTGCCAGTCACCCGTCCAGACACCGAAGGTGGTGTCATCAACGGTCACGGGCCACAGGCGCGGGCCTGAAACGTAATTGATCCACGGAATCTCGCACTGGGTGATGCGGTAGCTGAAGCTGCGCGTCAGGTCGCAGAGATGGAGCAACTCCTCGTTCAGGTGGCCGTCGCCGAAATAGAAATCGCGCACGCCCGAGACCTTGTCGGAGCGCACCTTCTTCAGCATGTGCATCTTGGTGATGTCGCCATGCCAGCCGCCCATGCCGGCGAAATCGCGCATGATGGCCCAGACCTTGTCCACCGGTGCCTTGATGGCGCGCGAGGTCCACACCTTGTTGGGCTGACCCGCCTTCCAGCGCACGGCACCCGCAGGCGCCTGCGGCTTGTCGCGCCTGATGATGGCGGACAGGTTCTTGAGGTTTGTGGTGAACACCTCTTTCGAGATCAGCTTTTCAAACTTGCCTTCATCGCCCGGCCCTTCGTCGAACGTCGCCTCCCACTCCGCGAAGGTCTGGTTCGTTTGTGTGACCGGATGAAGCCGCAGTGTCGCGGTGTAGTTCCGCACCGGAAAGGCAGGCTTCTCGAAATTGTAGGTGAAGGCGTAGCGCGCATCATCGAGCATCAGCAACCGCTCGCGGATATGACTGCCATCGTGGGTGTAGAACGAGCGCACGCAGCCCACCACGTCGGAGGCAAGCCCGCCTTCGATCTTGGAACGCGCGATGGCGGGCGCCCATTTGGGCAGGGCGTTGAAGTCGCGCACCAGCGGCCACACCGCTTCCACAGGCGCATTGAGTATGATGCTGGCATAGGCTCGGGCCATGACTGTTCCTCAGAAACGAATGGACTTGAAATCGCGGGTCTGTTGCGTGAGTGCCCGTTCCGTGGGCAGGCGTTCCATGGAGCTCGCGCCATAGAAACCGTGGATGCCCTTGGTGTTGCGCAGGATGTAGGCGGCATCTTCCGGCGATGAAATGGGACCGCCGTGGCAGAGGACAATCACATCCTTGCGCACCTTGCGCGCCGCCTCCGCCATCTCGGAGATGGGGCCGGGGCAATCGGCGAGTTTGAGTGCCGTCTCGGCGCCGATGTTGCCGCCGGTGGTCAGGCCCATGTGCACCACCACGATGTCGGCGCCGGCCTTGGTCATGGCGGTCGCCTCATCGGGCGTGAAGACATAAGGGGTGGTGAGCATGTCCTTCGCATGCGCCGCCGCCACGAGGTCCACCTCCAGGCCGTAGCCCATGCCCGTTTCCTCGAGATTCTTGCGGAACGTCCCGTCGAAGAGGCCCACGGTGGGGAAATTCTGGATGCCGGCGAAGCCCATGGCCTTCAGTTCATCCAGGAAATGCTCGCGCAGCATGAACGGGTCCGTGCCGTTGACGCCGGCGAGCACCGGCGTGTGCTTGACCACCGGCAGCACCTCGCGGCCCATCTCTTTCACGATCTCATTGGCGTTGCCATAGGCCAGCAAACCCGCCAGCGAGCCACGCCCCGCCATCCGGTAGCGTCCGGAATTGTAAATGACGATGAGGTCGATGCCGCCCGCCTCTTCGCAGC
>CALMLK010000456.1 GCA_937868035.1 uncultured Alphaproteobacteria bacterium | reverse complement strand
TTCCGCGCGACGGGGCTTCGCCGGTGGAGGCGACACTCTCCGCCTTTGTGGGGGTATGCGAGACCGTCTGCATCCCGGTGCCGGTAAAGGAGAACCTCATCCTGCAACCCGTGGGGCAGGCGACCCGTGATGCGGGCCTGCTTGCCGCCTGGCAGGCGAGGGTCCCGCAACCTGCGCCCACGCCGCTGGTCACGGCGCTGGCGGCAGGCGAAGACGCAGGTCAGGTCTATCTCGACGTGACGCTGGCCGCCGCCGTGACGGACATCTTCGTGGAAGGAAAGGCCATGCATTTCTTTGCAGCCCCCGTGTGGCGCGAGGAGGGGCTGAGGGCACGTCTTCCCGTGCATGGCGCGCGCACTGCCGCTGAACTGAAGGGCAGCCCGTTGCGTATCACCCTCGACGTCGGGGGCGCGGGCCTTGAGCAGACCCTGACTGTCGTCTAAGTCCATCCCCCAACCAAGCTGGAGCTATCATGACCATCAAGACCGGTGACCGCCTGCCGCAGGCCGAATTCAACACCATGACGGCCGACGGCCAGCAGAAACTTTCAACGGATGTGATTTTCAAGGGCCGCAAGGTCGTGCTGTTTGCCGTGCCCGGCGCCTTCACGCCCACCTGCTCCATGAACCACATGCCGGGTTTCGTCGATGCTGCCGATGCGATCAAGGCCAAGGGCGTGGACACCATTGCCTGCACCTCGGTGAATGACGTGCACGTGATGAATGCCTGGGCCAAGGCCTCCGGGGCGGACGGCAAGATCCTGATGCTCGCCGATGGCAACGCCGCCTTCGCCAAGGCCGTCGGTCTCGACAAGGATCTGGCGGTGGCCGGCATGGGCGTGCGCTCCTCGCGCTATTCCATGATCGTCGATGACGGCGTGGTGAAGGCCCTGAACGTGGAAGAAAAGTCGGGGGTGAATGTCTCCGGCGCCGAGACGATTCTCGAACAACTCTGATGACGGCATGGAACGCGGGGCTGGCGGCGCGCAACTTCGCTGAACTCGCCACCACGCGTGGCGGCGATGCGGACCGCGCCTTCCTCGCGTGCGACGATGGCCGCCGCTTCACCTTCGCGCAGTTCTGGTCACTCGCGGGCCGCCTCGCCTTTGCCTTGAAGCGCGCCGGTGCCACACCAGGCGACCGCATCGCAGTGCAGGTGGAGAAGAGTCCCGAAGCCATCGCCCTGTTCTGGGCCTGCCTGCGCGGCGGCTTCGTCTTTCTCCCGCTCAACACGGCCTACACGCCAAGCGAAGTCGCCTATTTCGTTGGCGATGCCGAGCCGGCGGTTCTTGTCGTGCCACCCCGGGGCGCCAACGCCCTCGCACCGGTGGCCGCTCAGGTGAAGGCCCACGTGCTCACGCTGGACGATCTGGGCAACGGCACGCTCATGGACGCAGCGACGGAAGAGATCAGCGATCATTCCGCAACATGGGATGATCTCGCCGCCATCCTCTATACCTCCGGCACCACGGGCCGTTCCAAGGGGGCGATGCTCACCCACGCCAATCTCGCATCGAACGCTTTGGCATTGGTGGAGGCCTGGGCCTTCACGCCGCAGGATGTGCTCATCCATGCGCTTCCCGTCTATCACACCCACGGCCTTTTCGTTGCCACCAACATCCTGTTGCTCTGCGGTGGTCGCATCCTTTTCCGCCGCAAGTTCGATGCGGATGACGTGATGCAGCTCCTGCCGCAGGCCACCTGCCTCATGGGCGTACCGACATTCTACACGCGTCTCCTGCAACACGACGGTCTCACCCGCGCGGCCACCGCGCAGATTCGGCTTTTCATTTCCGGCTCAGCGCCGCTGCTGGCCGAAACCCACCGCGCCTTTTCCGGCCGCACCGGCCACGACATTCTCGAACGCTACGGCATGACCGAGACCAGCATGAACACGTCCAACCCCTATGCCGGCCAGCGCCGCGCGGGGACCGTCGGAATGCCCCTGCCGCACATTGCGGTGCGCGTCGCCGATCCGCAAAGCCACGCGGCCCTCCCAACCGAAACCGATGGCATGATCGAGGTGAAGGGTCCCAACGTTTTCAAGGGCTACTGGCGCAATCCGCAAAAGACGGCCGAGGAATTCACCGCCGATGGCTGGTTCATCACCGGTGACATGGGCCGCATGTCGGGCGATGGCTACGTCACCATCTCCGGCCGCGCCAAGGACCTGGTGATCACGGGCGGTTTCAACGTCTACCCCAAGGAAGTGGAACTGCTGATCGACGCATTGCCGGGCGTTGCCGAGTCGGCTGTCTTCGGCGTGCCTCATCCTGATTTCGGCGAAGCCGTCACCGCCGCCGTGGTGGCAAAGCCAGATGCAGCGCTTGATGAGGCTCAGATGCTCGCAACCCTCCGCCAACACCTCGCCCCCTTCAAATGCCCGAAGCGGATCATCATCATCCAGGAACTGCCCCGCAACGCCATGGGCAAAGTGCAGAAAGCCGTGCTGCGGGAGCAGTGGGGGACGTAAGACCAGACGCCAGATCAGATGCCCCGGCGCGTCATCGCCCCGTATGCACCCCGGCCAGGTTCAGCAGGTGCACCAGCGCCAGCAAGCCCACGAATCCCACGCCCAGCATCAGCGGCGTTGTTGGCAGCAGGCGGGGTTGCAGGCTGTCGCGGGGGCGTTTCTCCAGCCAGGCGAGCCCGCCGACGCCACTGGCGCACATGGCGAACACGGCAAAAGTCACGATAAATTCGGGGGTTGCGGGGAGGTTTGGCATGGCGATGACAATCGGCTTTGAGGCGGTGCGGGGTGGTTGACAGGTCCGGGGGGCCTGATTAAGGAGAACCCGAATTTCAACGGGCGGACTTCCGCTCCTATAGGTGATTTCCATGAAAGTCCGCAATTCGCTCAAGGGCCTGATGAAGCGCCACCGCGACAACAAGCTGATCCGTCGCAAGGGCCGCGTTTACATCATCAACAAGACCAATCCGCGCTTCAAGGCGCGCCAGGGCTAATTCGCCTCATTCACGGTGAGTTGACGCCGCGCTGGACCCCGTCCGGCGCGGTTGCCGTTTTTGTGGCGTCTTTTGTGTGCCATAGTCCAGCAATGCACGTTCTCCGCCTCATCCCGATTCTGTTGCTGGCTGCTGTCTCCACCGCCGCATCTGCCCAGGATGCCAGCGTGACGGCGAAGGCCGCCGCCACCGTTGCCGTGGCCGCGCCGAAGAAATCCCCGGCCACCTTGCGCGCCGAGGAACTGGACCTGCTCTTCGGTCAGTTGCACGGCAAGGACTCGGAATCCCGCGCCGCCTCGATCGAGCAGCGCATCTGGGCCAACTGGGGCCGCAACGAGTCCGTCACGGCGGAAGTGCTGCTCGGCCAAGCCACCAAGGCGATGAACGCCGAGGAATTCGAGACGGCGGAAGAAATCCTCGACCGCCTCATCACCGCGCGGCCGGAATATGCCGAAGCCTGGAACCGCCGCGCCACGTTGCATTACCTCGCCAAGCGCTATGCCAAGGCGCTGGCCGATATCGACAAGGTGCTGGAACTTGAGCCGCGCCACTTCGGCGCGCTTGCCGGGCGTGGCATGATCTACGAAGCCATGGACAAGCCCGACGAAGCCCTCGCCGCCTACCGCGAGGCCCTCACCATGAATCCCTACATGGCCGGTGTCACCGACAAGGTGAAGCTGCTGGAAAAACTCCGCCCCGATATTTGAGGGCCGTCGCGGTCAAACACCCTTGCCGTCGCGGCCGATGGTGGCGACGCGCAGCATGTTGGTGGTGCCGGGCGTGCCGATGGGAACGCCGGCGGAGATCAGAATGCGGTCGCCCGGCTTGGTGAAGCCTTCGCGCGTGGCGATCTCGCCCGCCTTCACGAACATCTCGTCGATGCTCTCGGCGTCTTCGGTCAGGACTGTATGGATGCCCCAGCCCAGGGCCAGGCGGCGCGCCGTGCCAGGCACGGGCGTCAGCGCCAGCACAGGCAGGTTGGGCCGCTCGCGCGCAATGCGCAGGCCGGTGGAGCCGGAGCCCGTGTAGCAGACGATGGCTGGAACCTGCAGCGTTTCGGCAATGGTGCGGGCCGCCGCCGAGATGGCGTCCGCGACCGTGGGTTCAGGGTCGGTGCGCTGGGCATGGATGATGCCGGCGTAGTGCGAGTCGTTCTCGACCGTCTGGGCTACGCGGTCCATGGTCTGCACCGCCTTCTCGGGCCACTTGCCGCTGGCGCTTTCGGCAGACAGCATGACGGCGTCGGCACCCTCATAGACGGCGGTGGCAACGTCGGAGACCTCGGCGCGCGTCGGCACCGGTTCCTCGATCATCGACTCGAGCATCTGTG
>CALMLK010000455.1 GCA_937868035.1 uncultured Alphaproteobacteria bacterium | reverse complement strand
CACCACCACGTCGAGCCCGCCCACCTCATCGAGCGCATCGAAGACCCAGATCTCGATGTCAGATTCCGAGGTGACATCCAAGTGCGTGGCGCCGATCTCGGGAAACTCGGCCCGGAATTGCTCCAGCGCGGCCTCGTTCACATCGCAGATGTGCACCTGCGCGCCACTTTCGTGGAAAGCCTTGGCGATGCAGCGGCCAATGCCGCTGGCTGCTGCCGTGATCATGACGCGTTGGGGCATGGTTTCCTCCGGGCGTGGCCTACTTCTTCTTCGCCACCTTCCGTTTTGCCTTCATCTCGCGCTCCAGCACAAGGCCTGCGCCGATCTTGTGCTTCTTGAAGAGCTTCATCATGTCGACGAGGATGGCGTTGCGCTTGGCTTCGATTTCGCGCACGGCACGGCCCGCCGCCTGCGCTTCGCAGCCTTCCACAAGCCGCTGTTCCAGCGCTGCGTTCCATTTCGGGAATTTGAGATCGGTCCAGTCCAGCTCCAGCGTGGGATCGAACTGCTTGATGAAGTCGCGCATGCCGCCGGGGCCGCCGGCCACATGGTAGGTCAGGAATGAGCCCATAAAGGCCCAGCGCATGCCGGCGGAGTAGATGATGGAGTCATCAATGTCGCCGGTGGTGCCGATGTCCTTGTCGAGGATGTGCAGGGCCTCGCGCCACAGGGCTTCCTGCAAACGGTCGCAGACGTAGCCCATGATTTCCTTCTTGAGGCGCAGCACCTGCATGCCGATGGCCTCGAAGTATTCACCGGCGCGGTCCATGGCCTCGGATGAAGTCTTTTCGCCCGGCACAGTCTCCACCAGCGGCAGAAGATAGACGGGGTTGAAGGGGTGGCCGATGATCACGCGCCCGGGGTGCTTGCATTGGCTTTGCAGGTTTGTCGGCAGGAAGCCCGACGACGACGAGGCGATGATGACGTCCGGGCGGGCCGCTGCATCGATGTCGCGGAACAGCCTGATCTTGAGATCTTCGCGCTCGGGGGCCGCCTCGTGGATGAAGTCGGACTTCGACGCCATCTCGGCAAGATCAGTGGTGAAGGTGAGCTTGCCCTTCTTCTTCGGCTTTCCGAGCAGGGCCTCAAGCGAGGGCCACGCTGTCTTGATCTGGGCCTTCAGTTTCTCTTCTGCCGCAGGCGACACGTCGTAGGCGATGACGTTGTAGCCGCGAAAGAGGAGGCGGGCGGCCCAGCCTGCGCCGATGAGGCCAGTGCCTGCGATGCCGACGGTTTTCACGTTCATTTCTTCAATCCCAGGATTTCGCGGCCTTCGGCAGGTGTTGCCACCTTGGTGCCGAGGAGTTCGATGATCTTCACGGCCTTCTCCACGAGTTTGCCGTTGGTGGCGAGAACGCCTTTCTCCAGCCAGATGTTGTCTTCCAGGCCGACGCGCACATGGCCGCCAAGCAGCACGGCCTGCGCCACGGCCTGCATCTGGTTGCGGCCAATGCCGAAGGAGGCCCAGATGGCATTGGGCGGAAGCTGGCTCTTTTGATAGGCCATGGTTTCCGTGTTGTAGGGCGCACCCCACGGAATGCCGAGGCAGAGTTGATAAAGCGGGCGGTCAGCGATCAGGCCTTCGCTCCCCAACTGGTTGGCGCACCAGGGATTGCCTGAATCGAAGATCTCCATTTCGGGCTTCACGCCATAGGATTTGATCAGCTCCGCCTGCTTGCGCAACTGTGTGGGCGTCTGCACCACGATTGATTGTCCGTCGCCGAAGTTCAGTGTGCCGCAATCGAGCGTGCAGATCTCGGGGCGCAGTTCCTTGACGTGGACGAGGCGTTCGAGTGGGCCGACGCAATCCGTGCCGGGACCAAATTCGAGTGGCGTCTCGCCGTCGCCGACGACGACATCGCCGCCCATGCCCGCGGTGAGGTTGATGATCACGTCCTGGTTCCTGGCGCGGATCTTTTCCATCACCTCGCGATAGAGGCCGGTGTCGCGCGAACCCTTGCCGGTCTTCGGGTCACGCACATGACAGTGCACCACGGTGGCGCCCGCGCTTGCTGCTTCCAGCGCGGCATTGGCAATCTGCTCGGGCGTCACGGGGACGTGGGCGCTCTTGCCGACGGTGTCTCCGGCGCCTGTCACGGCGCATGTGATAATGACTTTTGACTGCATGGTGATCCTCCGGGATGGCGGGAGAGTAACTTCGCCGCAAAATCTGATTTGACATAATTCGCCAAAATTTGTGAAATAGCGCCATGGCCGCACGCGCCGTCACATTCCTGCTTGTTCCGCGATTCTCCATGATTGCCCTTTATGGTGCGATGGAGCCTTTGCGCGTTGCCAATCGCTTTGCCGAGAATGCCTTTTCTTGGCGGTTCGTTTCGGCCGATGGAAAGCCCGTCACGGCGTCGAATGGAATACCCGTGTCGGTCAGCGGCAGTCTGACTGACATGGGCAGGCCCGACATGGCGATGGTGTGCGCATCCTATCAGCCCGGGGCCGCGGTGAGCCGTTCACTGCTCACGGCCATTCGCAAGCTGGCGCGGGCCAAGGTGCTGCTCGCAGGCCTCGACACGGGTCCGTTCCTGCTGGCGGAGGCGGGCGTGCTCGATGGATACCGCGCCACATGCCACTGGGAAAGCCTTCCAGGTTTCCGCGAGAGCTTCCCGGCCGTGCAGGTGCGCGAAGCCTTGTTCGAACTCGACCGCGACCGGATGACATGCGCCGGTGGTGCCGCCGCAATCGACATGATGCTGGCGTGGATCGCAAGCGTGATGGGCGAAGCACTGTCCGTTGCCGTGGCAGATCAACTCGTGCACTTCCGGTCGCGGCCCGACGAGGCGCAGGTGCGTGTGCCCGCGCAGGCCAGGTACGGCACCCGTGATCCCCGCTTGCTAAGCATCATTGCGGCGATGGAGCGGCAACTTGAAGAACCGCTGCAGGCATCATCGCTCGCGGGAATCGGCGGCGTCTCGGTGCGGCAGATGGAGCGCCTGTTCCAGGCGGAGATGGGCGTGCGGCCCATGGGTTTCTACCGCCGCCTCCGGCTGGAGCGGGCAGAGCATCTCCTGACCTATTCGAAGATGACTGTGCGGGACGTTTCACTTGCGTCGGGTTTCTCCACGCTCTCTGATTTTTCGCGCGCCTTCCGTGCGGCGGCGGGGACCAGTCCGCGCCAGTTCAGGCGGGGTGCGAAGGTGCCGGACGGTGGTCTTGCCAAGTCCTGATAATGGCGTTTAATCTGCGGTTGGGGCAAATCACCGTTCACGAGGCGGCTCAGTGGATAAATTTGCAGCAGTGTACATGATGGCGACGGCGGCTGCGGTGCCCCATGCCGATATCACGCCTCATATTCCTCCGAGTTCGAGCAACTGGTGCACCGTCGGTTACAAGGTGATGGTGCCGGATGGCCGCGAGGGCCGCGTCACGTCGGTGTCGGGGGACATCTGCCGCGTGATTGCCGATGGCGAAGCCTACGTGACGCTCATTCCCCACTATATTGTCGAACCTGTCTATCCGCAGGACCTGGCCCGCATCGAGATGGGGCACTGAGCCTCAGCGCGCATCCTGCAGGATCAGTTCGGCGCCTTTCCAGCCCATCAACATGGCCGGCGCATTGGTGTTTCCGGCGATGAGGTTCGGGAAGACCGACGCATCGCAGACACGCAGTGACTGGAAGCCGTGCACCCGCAGGCGCGAGTCGACCACGGACGTCTTCGGATTGGGGCCCATGCGGCAGGTGCAGGAGGGGTGATAGACCGTACCGCTGCGCTGCTTGAAGTCATGGATGAGATCAGCGTCGCTCTGCACAGCTGGGCCGGGGCGCAGTTCCTCCACGATCAGATCCCTCAGCGGTTGCTGGTTGGCAATGCGGCGGATGAACTTCACGGCGGCGAGCATCTCCTCGATATCGTTGTCCGTGCTGAACGCATTTCCGCAAATCAGCGGATGCTGGCGCGGGTCCGCCGAACGGATGTTGACCCAGCCCCGCGATGTCGGAC
>CALMLK010000454.1 GCA_937868035.1 uncultured Alphaproteobacteria bacterium | reverse complement strand
GCTGTTCCCGGCCGAGTCCGATGCGCTGATCAAGGCCGGTTTTTCCATCCTCACGATCTTCCAGCATGAGAACTCCGATCCCGAGACCTTCCTCGACAAGAGCAGGGGCGCGCGGGATGCGCGGGAAGCTCTGAAGATTGCCGCCGCCAATGGCCAGCCCGCGGGTTCCGCCATCTATTTCGCCGTCGATGGCGTGGACCAGGCGATCAAGGATTCGGTGTTCGAGTGGCGGGTGAACAAGGGACAGGCGGTGCAGGCGGCGCGCAAGAAGCGGCTGCTGAAGGCCGATCCTTCGTTTCGCAAGCACATCAAGTTCTACGAACGCTTCCGGCACTATCACAAGGCGAAGTTCGGCAAGCAGGCGGAGGCGGTGACGGAGCGCGACATCATCCCTTATGTTGATCATTATTTCCGCGAGTTGAACCGCGTGATGAAGGCCGACGGGCGTTATCGCATTGGCGGATATGGTAGCGGCATGGCTTGCGAGCATCTGCTCAAGAACAAGCTGGTGGAGTTCTGCTGGCTCGCCATGTCCACAGGCTGGCCGCGCTCCAAGGAGTTCCTCTCCAGCGGGCGCTGGAGCCTGGTGCAGCAGCGCACGACCTTCTGCAAGGCCTGGCAATTCAACGGCCGTGAAAAGGCGCGCTTCGACTTCAACCGGATGAAGGGCGGCAACATCGGGCAATGGAACAAGAAGGGCAAGGTGACAGCCGCCGCCGGCCTGCCAGCAAAGTGCAAGCCGAGCTGGTGAGGCTCACGCCGCTTTCAGCTTCATCCGGTTGTTGCGGTTTTCCTGCAGGAGCAGGAAGAGCGAGGCCGCCATGATCATGGCGAGGCCGAGCCAGATCACGCCGGTGGGCCAATAGCCGAAGAAGAGTCCGTAGATCAGCACATTGCTGATGAGCTTCAGATCATCGAAGGGCTGGACGAAATTGGCATCCGCCGCGGCATAGGATTTCGACAGCAGGTATTGGGCCACGAAGACGAGGAAGCCGCCGAGAATGAGGAGCCAGAGCACCGTGCCCGCCGGCACTTCGAAGCCAGCGCCCACCGACCAGAACAGGTTGATGGGCGTGAGCAGCAGGAGGAGCCAGGTGGTGAGGGTCTCCGGCGTTTCCTTGCGACTCAGGTATTTCGTCAGCAGCGAGGCCGCGCCCCACATGATGGCGGCCACGATGGGCAGCAGCCAATAGACGTTGAAAGCCTCGCTCCAGGGATTGGTGACAATGAGGGCACCCGCAAAGCCGACGAGGGACGCGATCCAGCGGTTGGCGGTGACGTTCTCCTTCAGGAAGAGACGCGCACCGACCAGCACGAAGAAGGGCGACGTCATGGTAAGCGCCACGACTTGCCACACCGGCACGCCCTTGGAGATGGCGATGACGAAGGCCTGCAAGCCAGCGGCGGAGAGCAGGACGCGGGCCACATGGGGCAGGGGCTGCGAGGTGCTGAATTTCAACTGACCGGCGCGCCACAGGAAGGGCAGCGAGATCAGCAGCGCAATGGCATATTGCCAGAAGGTATCGGACTGGGGCTTGAAGCCGAGGCCGCCGTAATCCGGGCTGGAGGTGATGACGAAGGTGACGGCATTGATGATGGCGAAGGTGATGCCGGAGAGCACCATGAACAGCGGCCCCGCAAGAGAGCGGTTGGCCGGCGGTGTCGTCTGGGTCATGTCCATGTCTCCTCATAGCGCCTTGCACAGGTGCGACATGGAAGGAGCGCGTCCCCCGCGCGCGCGCGGAGGACACCGCCTGTCCCATCCTCTTCCATCCGGACTGTACCGTCGGCCCCGGAATTTCACCGGATCTGCTGTCACCCCGTAGAGGGCCGCTCGCGGGCTTTACCGCCGGTGGGGAGTTTCACCCCGCCCTGAGAACGAAGCCGACCCTCGGGCCAGCACCAATGAAATAGGAGATGTTACGTTTTGGGGCAAGGTCCGAACCCGTCATCCGGCCATGCATTGCCGTCATGTGGGGTGGGGCTAGCGGCCCGCATCGCAAACGGCTATCAGGCGCTCCGCAAACGCTGATTGAAAGTGCCTGACCGATCATGACCACGCCGCGCCGCCCGCCCGTTTCCCGTTCCGCCGCCCGGCTGGGTGCTGTTCAGGCCCTGTACCAGATGGACATTGCCGCAACTGACGTTGGCGAGACGCTGGCGCAGTTTTCGGCGCGGGCCCAGGGCGAGAATTTCGAGAACGGCGATTGCGGCGAGGCCGACTACAAGCATTTGCGCGACGTGGTGGAAGGCGTGGTGCGCGAGCAGCCGCTGCTTGATCCCGCTCTCGACGCGATCCTCGACAAGGAATGGCCGCTGCACCGCCTGGACGTGACGGTGCGGGCCATCCTGCGCGCTGCGGCCTACGAACTGTTCTTCATGGACAAGGTGCCGGCGCGGGTGGCGCTGAAGGAATATGTAAACGTCACCGATGCCTTCTTCGACGGTGGCGATGAGCCGCGTTTCGTGAACGGCGTGCTCAACACGCTGGCGCGCAACCGCCGTCCGGATGAGTTTGCTGCATGAGCGCGCCTGCCTATGACGACCGCAAGGCCATGCGCAATGCATTCGTGCTGGCGGTGGCGCAGGCGCTCTATGGCAGCACAACGACCGCACTGGTGGTGACGGCGGGCCTGATCGGCTCGCAGCTGGCACCCAATGCCTTCTGGGCAACGATGCCCATGACCGCGATGATCGTGGGCACGGCGCTGACGACCTATCCGCAATCGCTGCTGATGCGGCGCATCGGACGGCGCACGGGATTCATTCTCGCGGCGCTCGTCGGCAGCGCCGGCGCACTGACAGGGGCCACGGGGATTATCCTGCGGCGTTTCGAACTGGTGCTGCTGGGGGCGCTGCTGATCGGCGTGTATCAGGCGTCGTCGTCCTACTATCGTTTTGCCGCCGCCGATCTTGCGAGCCCCGCCTTCCGGGGCAAGGCCATTTCGTGGGTGATGACGGGGGGCATCATCTCGGCGCTGCTGGGCAGCGTGATGGTGATGTACACGGTCGATCTGTTCGCGCCCGTGACCTTTGCGGGCACGTGGGTGACGATGGCCTGCCTCGCCGCGCTGGCGACGCTGGTGCTGGCCTTCGTGGACATTCCCAAGCAGGATGCGGCGATCACTGCCAGCGGCCGTCCGCTGGGGCAGATCGCGTCACAGCCGTCCTACATCGTGGCGGCGGGCGTGGCGATGGTCTCCTACGGAATCATGGTGCTGGTGATGACGGCCACGCCCGTGGCCATGCTGGGTTGCGGATTTTCCGTGCAGGATTCAAGCTGGGTCATCCAGTGGCATGCGCTGGCCATGTATGTGCCGAGCTTCTTTACGGGCGCCGTGATCACGCGCATCGGAGCTTCACGCACGGCCATCATCGGCATGGTGATGCTCGTGCTGGCGGCGGTGGCGGGGCTGATGGGCATTCACTTTGAAAACTTTGCCGTGGGCCTGGTGCTGCTCGGCATTGGCTGGAACTTCGGTTACATCGGTGGCACGACGCTGCTGACCAACACCTATGAGCCGCTGGAGCGCAACAAGGCGCAAGGGCTGAACGATCTTCTGGTGTTCGGAACGACGACGATCACATCGCTTTCCGCCGGTGCGTTGATGGCGGGAGCCGGGTGGAACGCCGTGAACTGGGCCGTCATTCCGCTCGCCGCGATGGGGGCAGCCCTCATCGTGTGGCTGTGGCGCCGGCCGAAGTGACGACCGGCGGGGGTGTTCCCGCCAGTCGCTGTTGCGCATTTCAATCAGGCGAGAAGCGTCAAATCGCCATCCGTCAGGTGGATGGATGCGACGCTTGTGATGCCGTTGAGGCGGATCACGGAGTCGGTTGCCGTGACGCCTTCGAGTCCATCGGAAATGAAGACGTAGTAGTCACCTGTTGCGTTGATGCGGAAGAGGGCGAACTCGCCAACGCTGTCTCCCGCTGCCGTGAAGCGTGCTGCAATATCCGACAAGGCATCGACCTGTGAGCGGCCGGAACCCGCTGCGAAGGTTGCGATGCCGGTGGCAGCGTCGATCGACGCCTGTGTGGCGGTCGCGGCTGCCTGCGAGCCGCCGATGGAAAGATCAGTGGCAAAGTCGATCTCATCGCCAATACCGACGGCACATTTGGCGTAGTCCTTGATCTGGTCGTAGGTGCTCGGGGCTTGGCCCGTGTCGCCCAAGTTGAACACGAAACTGTCGCTGCCGGACCGGCCGAAGAGAAGGTCCGCGCCCATGTCGCCGGCAATCGAGTCGTTGCCGCCGTTGCCGTAGAGCGTGTTGACAGCGCCATCGCCCGTGATGGTGTCGGCGGCATTGGAGCCTTGCAGGCGTTCGATGCTGTAGAGCTTGTCGCCTTCCGCCTCACCGCCGGAGTTGACATTGGTGGCGAGGTTGACGGTCACACCCAGCGTGCTGGTGTTGTAGTAGGCGATGTCGGAGGTTCC
>CALMLK010000453.1 GCA_937868035.1 uncultured Alphaproteobacteria bacterium | reverse complement strand
ACGACGGCAAGGCCTGCAAGTAATATCCCCGCCACTGATGAATTGATCCGCTCCGGCCATCGCGCCGGGGCGGATTTTTCATGCGGGCCGGTCCTCGATGTGGCGCGAGGCCACGTAGAGATGCCAGGTCGCATGGCCGAGCACCGGGAGCACCACAAGGAGCCCGAGGAACATCGGGATCAGCGACAGGAAGGTCAGCACCGCAACGATGATGCCGAACAGGATCATCGGAGCGAAATTCTCGAACACGCTGCGCCAGCTGGTGATGAGGGCGGTGATGAAATCGACGTCACGGTGCAGCAACATCGGCATGGAGATGACGGTGGAACAGAACAGCACAAAGGACAGGCCAGCGCCGATCACGGTGCCGATGGCGAGGAAGGTGAAGCCGCTTTGTCCCGTCAGCGCGACGATGAATCCGTCAAGGCTGGCGAAGCCCTTGTAGCCCATGAAGAAGGCGACGAGCAGGCGCACCTGATACATCCAGACCCAGAGGATGAAGAGAACGACAAAGGCCATCCAGCCAAACTCGCGGCGGCTCTGGCGGATGGTGACGGTGAGGATTTCGCCCCACCACAATTGCTCGTGGCGGGCCAGCCTGCGGCTGATTTCATAGAGCCCGGCCGCCACAAATGGGCCGATCAGCGGGAAGCCGATCGCCAGCGGCAGGATCAACCAGACGCTGCGATAGTAGGAAAGCAGCAGGTACAGCAGGATGCCTGCACCGGCGTAGATCGCGCCAAAGAACAGGCCATAAAGTGGAGCGCTGAGAAAATCCCGCCAGCCCTTGTGAAGGGCTGCGAAAACATCTGCGGAGCTGACGGGGTGGGAGATTCGGGAGAGTTTCGGCATCGTGCGTCAAGGTTGGTGCAACCTCAGATACAAATCAAGACGCAGCGCAACAACAGACGCTCAGGTCTGTTTCGCGCCCGCACGCAAGGCCAGCAGGCCGGCAACGGCGATCAGTCCCATGCCGATGAAGGTGGTGATGCGGGGTACCTCGCCGAAGAACAGGAATCCCCACAGGCTGCCCCAGACCATGCCGAGATATTCAAAGGGCGCAACGACGTTGGCGGCGGCCTTGCGATAGCCCTGCGCCAGGAAGTTCGACCCGAAGACGGCGATGACGCCGCACAGCGCCATCCAGCCCATGTCGCCGGGGGTCGGCACGGTCCAGGCCCGCACGAGGAAATCAAGGCTCGGATGCCCCGGCGGCTTCACCTGGAAGGCCATCATCACGGTGGCGATGATGATCGCCCCGAGAAGATAGGCGAAGTTCAGATAGAACGTCATTACGGTGGTGGGCACGGTGCGGCCATGCTTGCGGGCCAGGATCATGGCGTAGGCGTAGCTCCCGGCACTGATGAGCGACAGCAGCGCGGCCGGCTCGAAGATGCCCATGCCGGGCCGGAGGATCACCACCACACCCGCAAGCCCCAGCGCCACCGCACCCCAGGCCGAGGGCGACACGCGCTCGCCCAGCAGCGGGCCGGACATCATGGTCACCAACAGCGGCACCATGAAATAAAGTGCAATCGCCTCCGCCAGCGGCAAGGCGGGGAAGGCCATGAAATAGGAGGTGTAGGAGGTGAGCAGGATGAAGCCGCGGCCAAGGAGGACCGGCCACTGTTTCGTCTCCAGTTGTTGCAGCCCGCCTGCCATGATGACCATGGCCACGATGATCGGGAACGCCACCACCGCGCGAATGGCAATCGCCAGCGTCACGGCATAGTCGCCACTGATCGACTTGATGACCGTGTCCTGCAGAGAGAACACGAAGCTGCCAGCCGCAAGCGAGGCGATGCCGACGAGATTGTTGCGAAAGTGGGAGGAGGTCATGGGAAGGTGGCACGGCATATCCTGCGGCGTTGCTTTCGACAATGCCTCCTGAACTCACCTGCCCTGCCGCAATGTCACCGCTCGCATCTCGACGGGCGGGACGCGCGCAGCTAGAAGGCAGGCATGATTTCGCTCGCTCCCCTGCATGACGTCATGGCCCGCACCGGGCTCGATGCCGTCGCCCTCGTCCCCGGCGCCAACTTCCTGCGCATCTTCGGCAAGGACTTTCACCAGATGGAACGGCCCCTGGTGGTCGTCGTTCCACGAACGGGCGCTCCCGTCGCCATCGTCCCCAATCTGGAAATGGGATCATTCACGCCGCTGGGCTTTCCCGGCGAGGTTTTCGACTGGCGCGATGAGGAAGGCTACATGGGGGCCTTCCGCAAGGCGGGCTCTGCCCTGACCCAGTTGGGCAAGGGCAGCCGCGTCGGCGTCGAGGGCCAGCGCATGCGGGTGTTCGATT
>CALMLK010000452.1 GCA_937868035.1 uncultured Alphaproteobacteria bacterium | reverse complement strand
TCCGGCCGTCGGCGCGGCCACCGCACCGTCGTGCCGGGCGTAGATGGTCTGGTAGTCAGCCCGGTCCTGGGCATCCTGCGCGCGCTGTGATTCGATGTAGGGCGGCAGCGGCACGCGGCCCGCAACGGCGAGCGCGGCATCAAGGTCGGCGCCCGCCACACTGAACACCAGCGTCACCTCGCCCGCCTCGCCCTTGGCGCAAACATCTGCCTCAAGGTCTCCGAAACGCAGGTGGTCTCCGGCGATCAGCTTCTTCGCCGGCTTCACGAATGCCTTCCACGTCGCGCCGTCCATCCGCTGGTGCAGCAACGCCTCGATCTTGGGGCTGGTGCCAAGCCGCCCGACGCGATGACCGGACAGGGCGGCAGGAATCACCTTCGTGTTGTTGAACACCAACACATCGCCGGACCGCAATTCCGCAGGCAGGTCAGCCACCGTCCGGTCGCCCATGGCTTCAGGCGAAACCACCAGCAACTTCGCCGACTCCCGCGGCACCGCCGGACGCAAGGCAATCCGCTCCGCCGGCAACTCAAAATCAAAATCGGAAACGCGCATGATTGGTTACGCCGGAGAAGGCCTCAGCCTTCCCCGCCCTCGCAGGAAACCACCCAGGCGCCAACGCCGGGCACCCGCAGGGTTCCGCCCACGGCGGCGGGGGCATCCCCTTCCACGGCCTTGAAGACGCGCAGTTGCGCCACCACGGCGCCCATGCCTTCGTCCATCACGTCGATGAGGATTGTCTTGTCATCCTCGAAGGCCTGCCCGCGCGTGATCACGGTGCCTTCGCCATCGCGGGTGGACCACATCTTGTTGCCCACCTCGAGCTTGAATTCTGTCGCCGTGCCGATACCCAGTGTTCCCACCAGCACGCTGAATGACGCCTCGTCTCCCTTGGACGAACAGATCGTCCACTCCGTCGCCGCCGCAGGCGTTGCCATCGCGGCCAGGACGATGAGGAAGACGAGGCGCTTCATGGGTGTTACGCCGCGTCAGCCGCGACCTGCATCTTGGCGATCTTGTCCGGCTCGCGCACGGGTTCACCGCGCTTGATTCCGTCCACGATCTCCATGCCGGACGTGACCTTGCCCCACACGGTGTACTGCTTGTCGAGGAACGTCGCGTCGCCGAAGCAGATGAAGAACTGGCTGTTGGCCGAATTCGGGTTGGACGAGCGCGCCATGGAGCACACGCCCCGCACATGCGGTTCCTTGGAGAATTCGGCCTTCAGGTCCGGCTTCTTGGAGCCGCCCATGCCGGTGCCCGTCGGGTCGCCGCCCTGCGCCATGAAGCCCTCGATGACGCGGTGGAACACCACGTTGTCGTAGAAGCCTTCACGGGCCAGTTCCTTGATGCGGCCAACGTGGCCGGGTGCCAGGTCGGGGCGCAGCGCAATGGTCACGCGGCCCTTGGCCGTGCCCTTCGCATCGGCAATGTCCATGTACAGGGTATTTTCGAGATCAGCCATTATTGCACCGTCACCTTTGTCATCTTGTCGGGGTTTGCCACGGGTTCGCCGCGTTCGATCTGGTCCACGCACTTCATGCCGTCTGCGTCCACCTGGCCGAACACCGTGTACTGGCCATCAAGGAAGCCGCCATCGGCGAACATGATGAAGAACTGGCTGTTGGCCGAGTTCGGATCGGACGAGCGGGCCATGCCCACCGTGCCGCGCGCGAAATGTTCCTTGGTGAATTCGGCGGGAAGGTCAGGCTCGTTGGAGCCGCCGGTGCCGGTGCCCGTGGGGTCGCCCGTCTGGGCCATGAAGCCATCGATCACGCGATGGAACACGATGCCGTCGTAGAAGCCGGCGGCGGCGAGCTTCGAAACCTGCGCCACATGCTTGGGTGCGAGATCCGGGCGCAGCTTGATGGTGAAGCTGCAGTTGTCCGATGTGTCGATCTTGATGCTGTCGGCGGCGGCGGCCGGAGCGGCCAGGGCGGCAAGAGCAGCGCCGGCCAGCACCCATTTCCTGATCTGATTCAAGTTAAGTTCTCCAGTTGGGATGACTCTCAAAAAGTCACGGGAGGGGTTAGCTGACCTTCAAATGCGGCGCAACTTGGGTATTGCCAGCCTTTCCTCAACGCCGCAAAAGCGAACGATGCCGCCTGCCCTCACCATCACCGCGGCGCGGGGCCAGCGCAACCTGGCCGCCATCCGCAGCATGTTCCAGGCTTACGCCGGCAGTCTGCCGGTGGACCTGTCCTACCAGGGCTTTGCCGACGAACTGGCAGGCCTGCCGGGGAAATACGCCCCACCCCACGGCGAGTTGCTGCTGGCCCGTGACGCCTCCGGAACCGCCATCGGTTGCGCCGCCCTCCGGCCTCTGGAACCGCCACTGGTCTGCGAGATGAAACGCCTGTTCGTCAAACCTGAAGGCCGTGGCACCGGCTGTGGCCGGGCCCTCGCCGAAGAAATCCTCTCAACCGCCCGTCAGATGGGCTACCGCGAAATCCGGCTGGACACCCTACCCAGCATGGCCAGCGCCCAGAACCTCTACGCCCGCCTCGGCTTCACACCTGTCGCGCCCTATTACGAAACACCCGTCGCAGGGACGGTCTTTCTGGGAAAGATGCTGTAGGCGACAACGTCACCGCCACAAACCGTCACCCCGGGGAAGTCCGGAGCGGGGCCAGCGCGGGGCCGGAGCGGCCTCGGGCACTCACCGGCCTTGTTCCCCCTCAGACGCGCCGCGCCATCGCCCCCCGCAGGGCCGTTTCCGCTTCGTGCGGCAGGAACAGCGATGTGTCGCCGCCCATCCTGGCAATCTGCTTCACCAGCGAGGAGGCAATCATGCGCGTTGCGGGCGAAGCCGCCATGAAGATGGTCTCGATATCCGGCGCCAGCGACCCGTTCAGCTGCGCCATTTGCACTTCATAGTCGAAATCCGAAGCATCCCTCAGTCCACGGATGATCACTTGCGCATGCGCCCGCTTCGCCGCAGCCACCGCAAGGTCATCAAAGGACATGACACTCACCTTGAGGCCGGAATGCTCTGCGATGGGCTTGGTCACCGTCTCGATGAGGCTGATCCGCTCGGCCGCCGAGAGAAGCGCCTGCTTGCCCACATGCACGCCAACACCGATCACCAGCTTGTCGACCACACGCGCCGCCCGCGCGATGATGTCGAGGTGCCCGAATGTGACGGGATCGAACGACCCCGGATAAAAACCGATGCGCGCCATCACGCCCTTCCTTTCAATGCCATCCACACGCCGGCCGCCGCGAGGAACGTGCCGCTCACCACTTCCACGGCCCGGATGCGCGACCGCGACATCCAACTTCCGGCTTGGCCCGCGAGTAGCGCGTAGACCGTGTCCGTCACAGCCGCGATGATGATGAACGTTCCGCCCAGCAGCAGTGTGCCCCGCTCGATGTCGCCATTCGCCCCCAGAAATGGCGGGATCAGCATGCCAAACAGCACAAGCACTTTCGGGTTGGACATGAGCACCACGAACCCCTGCCAGAAGAATCCGTGCGCGCCCGCACCCGTGGCAGCGCTCCCGTCAAAAGCAGAACCTTTGGAAAAGAGCAGGCGCAGGCCAAGCCACACCAGATAGATCGCACCGGCATAGCGCAGCAGGTCGAACCAGATTCCCATGACCCGGATGGCGGCACCAAGCCCCAGCGTGGCGAGCGCCAGCCACACCAATCCCGCGGCAATCGTGCCGGCGACGTTCAACAGCCCTGCCCGCGCCCCAAAGCGCAGCGAGTTGGCAATGATGACGGTGACCGTCGGCCCCGGCACGGCAGCTAACGCCAGCGCGGCGAGGCAGAAGGCGACATAGGCTTCAGCAGCAATCATGGCCCGAACAAATCACAGGCCGCACGCCCACGCAAGTTGCGAGGACCTCACTCCGCCTCGTCGCCACCGTTCATGCCGCCATTCTCGCCGATGTGTTCCACCGAGACGACATGCTCGTCGTCGGCCGTGTCGAACACGATCACGCCCTGTGCCGAACGTCCCGTCTTGCGGATGTCGTGCACCGGGCAGCGGATCATCTGTCCCTGGTCGGAGACAAGCATGATCTCGTCCTGCTCTTCCACCGCGAAAGACGCCACCAGCGGACCATTGCGTTCATTCACCGCCATGGCCGTGATGCCTTTGCCACCACGGCCCGACACGCGGTACTCATAGGCACTGGTGCGCTTGCCATAGCCGTTGGCGGAAATGGTGAGGATCACCTGCTCGGCGGCACTCATTTCGGCGTAGCGTTCCTGGCTCAGCATTGCCTCCACCGGTGCTTCGTCATCACCCTCTTGCGTGGCCTCGTCGCCCGCCACTGCGCGCGACATTTTCACGAAGGCGGCGCGGTCCTGCGGCGTCGCCTCGAAGTGCTTGATGATCGACATGGAGATCACCTTGTCATCCTTGTCGAGACGGATGCCGCGCACGCCATCGGACTCGCGCCCCTTGAACACGCGGATGTCGTTCACCTCGAAGCGGATGCACTGGCCCTGCGCCGTGGTCAGCAGCACGTTGTCCTGCTCCTCCGCCAGATCGACGCCGATGATCAGGTCGCCCGCGTCCAGCTTCATGGCGCGCTTGCCGTTGCGGTTGATGAGTTCGAAATCCTCCAGCTCGTTCCGTCGCACATTGCCCGAGGCGGTGGCGAACATCAGGAACTGCTTGGATGCGCCCTCCGCCATCTCCGGCAGCGGCAGGATGGTGGTGATGCGCTCGCCGTTTTCCAGCGGCAGGATGTTGATCAGGGCCTTGCCGCGCGATTGCGGCGTGCCCACCGGCAGGCGCCACACCTTCATGCGATACACCGTGCCCAGCGAGGAGAAGAACAGGATGGGCGTATGCGTATTGGCCACGAACATCTTCGTGACGAAGTCTTCTTCGCGCACCGCAGCACCCGCACGGCCCTTGCCGCCGCGGCGCTGCGCCCGGTAGGCCGAGAGCGGCACGCGCTTCACGTAGCCCGCGTGGCTCACCGTCACCACCATGTCCTCGGACTGGATCAGGTCTTCGTCGTCAACCTCACCCTCATTCTCCACGATGTCGGTGCGGCGCGGCGTTGCGAATTCGGTCTTCACCGCCGTCAGTTCATCACGGATGATCTGGCGCACGCGCACGCGCGACGACAGGATGTCGAGGTAGTCCTTGATCTCGGCCGCGAGCTTTTCCAGCTCCTCGGTGATTTCCTCGAGGCCCAGTTGCGTGAGGCGCTGCAGGCGGAGATCGAGGATGGCGCGCGCCTGTTCGTCCGACAGCCGGTAGGTGCCGTCGCCCTTCAGGCGGTGGCGCGGGTCGGCAATGAGGGCGATCAGCGGCTCCAGCTGGCGCGCCGGCCAGTCACGCGCCATCAAGGCTTCGCGCGCCGCCGCCGCATCCCGCGACGAGCGGATGAGGCGGATCACTTCATCGATATTGGCAACGGCAATGGCGAGGCCCACCAACACATGCGCACGGTCGCGTGCCTTCTTCAGCAGGAACTTGGTGCGCCGTGTGATCACTTCCTCGCGGAACGACACGAAGGAGCGCAACAGGTCGAGCAGGTTGAGCATTTCCGGCCGCCCGCCAGAGAGCGCCACGTTGTTCACCGAGAACGTGGTCTGCATGTCGGAATAGCGCCAGAGCTGGTTCAGCACGATTTCGGGTTCCGCATCGCGCTTCAACTCGATCACGACGCGCATGCCTTCGCGCGAGCTTTCGTCACGGATATCGGAAATGCCCTCGATGCGCTTCTCGCGCACATGGTCGGCGATCTTCTCGATCATCGTGGACTTGTTGACCTGATAGGGAATCTCCGTCAGCACCAGCGCCTGCCGGTCCTTGCGGATTTCCTCCACCTGCACGCGCGCGCGCATGGTGATGCTGCCGCGCCCCGTCATGAAGGCGCTGCGGATGCCGCTCCGCCCCAGGATGATGCCGCCCGTCGGGAAATCCGGACCCGGGATGATCGGCAGCAATTCCTCAACGGTGATCTCCGGCTTGTCGATCAGCGCCAGCGTGGCGTCAACGACTTCGCCAAGATTGTGCGGCGCCATGTTGGTCGCCATGCCAACGGCAATGCCGCCTGCCCCGTTCACCAGCAGGTTGGGATACTTGGCGGGAAGAACCGTCGGTTCCTTGAACTCGTTGGAATAGTTGTCCTGGAAGGCCACCGTGTCCTTGTCCAGGTCGTCCAGCAGCGGGATGGCGGCCCGCGCCAGGCGCGATTCGGTGTAGCGGTCGGCGGCCGGCGGATCACCGTCCACCGAACCGAAATTGCCCTGCCCGTCGATCAGCGGCAGGCGCAGAGAGAAGTCCTGCGCCATGCGCACCAGCGCGTCATAGATCGCGAGGTTGCCGTGCGGATGATATTTACCCATCACGTCACCGACGATACGGGCGGATTTCTTGTAGGGTTTGTCCGGCGTGAAGCCGTTTTCATCCATCGTGTAAAGGATGCGGCGGTGCACCGGCTTCAGGCCGTCGCGCACGTCCGGCAGGGCGCGGCTGACGATGACCGACATCGCATAGGAGAGATAGCTCTGCCGCATCTCCTCTTCGATGGTGATGGGCGAAATCTCGTTCGGATTGGCAGGCGGCAAGCCTGCCTTGTCGTCGTTCTTGTCGGCCACAAATGCCTCTGCTGGTTCCCGCCGCGAACGGCTCCGGAAGGCCCGGACCACGACTCGCGAAACATCCGCGCGAGACTACTCCCGCAGCCTTGTCAGGGCAATGAAATCAGCAGGTTTTTCGCAGATTCTGCGCCCGTGCAAGCGCTTGGAATCAGGCTCAGATTCGGCGGATGGAAAGACCACCGCCGCGATAGCTGCCATTGTCGCCGGAAAGGGCGGCGCAGGAGGTCTTGCCATCGTTCCACTTCGACCAGGCGATGCAAAGCTGCTCACCCTTCACGCGCCACAGGCCACGATCCTTCTCGCCCTTGGCCTGCCCCGTGATGACGCCGTTGGGGCGCATCGAAACGGTCATGCTGACAAGCCCCATCACGTTCACGGCGTACTGGCCGGGCGCCAGTTGGCGAAGTTCGGAAGACGAGAGTTTGTCGCCCCCATGGGCGGCCGGCGAGAGAAGGCAGGCGGCGAGAGCCGCGGCAAGCGGAATCCGGTAAGTCATGGATAGGCCCCATCAATGAGTGGATTTGTTGCGGTGCAAAAAGCCGTCAATTGTGACGACAGTATGACCCCGCCGCAAGGAATCACTCGTCCGGAATCAGCGCCGGTTTCACCACCATTTTCCCATCCTTTACAAGCAGATAGGGATTCATCTGCTCGTCGGTGGTGGGGTCCACGTCATATTCCTTCAGCACGAACTGGCCTTCGCTGAAGACATATTCGCCATGGCTGGCCGCATCCCCGATTCCCCGCCATTTGGCATAGTGGTTGATGGTGCCCGTGGCGGCGTCGAATTCCGCATTGGTGAGAATGCTGTCCGCCGCAAATCCATCGACGGCAATCGAGGTCAGCTTGGTCTGTTCCTGGTCCTCGTATGTAAGCGCGAGATGCGGACTGGCAAACGACAGCCGCTGCAGGCCCGACACCGGCTCATAACCGTAGAACACATTGCTCACGTTGTAGGCCGCGACCGAGCAGGTGAATGCAAAGAGGGTGAACGTCTGCGCCGGTGCATCGGCACCCGCGTAGTCCGGCTTGTAGGTCAGCGGATAGACTTC
>CALMLK010000451.1 GCA_937868035.1 uncultured Alphaproteobacteria bacterium | reverse complement strand
CAATGGCGCGGGCAAGACGACACACATCATCATCATCTGCGGGATCGTGATGAAATCGGGCGGCACCGTGCTGGTGAACGGTCACGACAACATCACCGATTATCGCGCCGCGCGCAGCCTCATCGGCCTTGTGCCGCAGGAACTGCATCTCAGCATTTTCGAAACCGTGTGGAACACCATCAACTTTTCCCGCACGCTCTTCGGCAAGCCGCGCAACGATGCCTATCTCGAAAAGGTGCTGCGCCAGCTTTCCCTGTGGGACAAGCGCGACTCCAAGATCATGGCGCTCTCCGGCGGCATGAAGCGCCGCGTGCTGATCGCCAAGGCCCTCGCCAACGAACCGCGCATCCTCTTCCTCGATGAACCCACGGCCGGCGTCGATGTGGAGTTGCGGCAGGACATGTGGCAGGTCGTGCGCGAATTGCGCGACACCGGTGTCACCATCATTCTCACCACGCACTACATCGAGGAGGCGGAAGACCTCGCGGACCGCGTCGGCGTCATCTCCAAGGGTGAACTGATCCTCGTTGAGGAGAAGAAGGTGCTCATGAAGAAGATGGGGCAGAAGCAGCTGATGCTGGACTTGTCCCACCCGCTCACGAAACTGCCCAAGAAGCTCGCGGACCTTGGCCTGGAGCTGCGCCGCGATGGCCATGAGCTGGTCTACAAATACGACATGCGCAGTCCGAAACACTCCATCGCCGAGGTGCTGGCCGCGGTGACGGCCGCCAGGCTCCAGTTCGGCGACCTGCATACGGAACAAAGTTCGCTCGAGGACATCTTCATGGGGCTGGTGCAACGATGAACTGGCGCGGTGTCTGGGCAATCTTTCAATATGAAATGGCACGCTTCTTCCGCACGCTGGGGCAGAGCCTCATCTCGCCGGTGATCTCCACGGTCCTGTATTTCGTGGTCTTCGGTGCAGCGATCGGGTCGCGCATCCAGAATGTGGATGGCGTGAGTTACGGCGCTTTCATCGTGCCCGGTCTCGTCATGCTGTCGCTGCTCACGCAATCGGTAAGCAACGCCTCCTTCGGCATCTATTTCCCGCGTTTCACCGGGACGATTTATGAGTATCTGTCCGCTCCCATTTCCACCATGGAAATGGTTTTCGGCTTTGTCGGTGCGGCGGCGGCCAAGTCACTGCTGATCGGCCTCATCATCCTTGTAACCTCGGCCTTCTTCGTGCCGCTGCACATTGCCCATCCTGTGTGGATGGTGGTTTTTCTTTTGCTCACGGCGCTCACTTTCAGCCTGTTCGGATTCCTGATCGGCCTCTGGGCGGATGGCTTTGAAAAGCTCCAGATCATCCCGCTGCTCGTCATCACGCCGCTCACCTTCCTGGGGGGCAGCTTCTATCCCATCAGCATCCTGCCGCCGTTCTGGCATGCCGTCTCGCTGTTCAATCCGGTGGTTTATCTGGTCAGTGGCTTCCGCTGGAGCTTCAACGAGGTGTCGGACGTGTCGGTCTGGGTGAGCCTCGCCATGACGCTGGTCTTCATGTCCGTCTGTCTCGGCGCGGTCGCATGGATCTTCCGCACGGGCTACCGGCTGAAGAACTGACCTGGATCGGTGCATCACGGCGGTTTCCATGCCGCGCCTGATGGGCTAGACCCCGCGCCACCATGGCGCGACTTCTCATCAACTTGCAGGACATTCACCTCACCTTCGGCGGCAAGCCCGTGCTGGATGGGGTGGACCTCATGCTGGCGGAGGGCGAACGCATCGCCCTCGTGGGACGGAATGGCACCGGCAAATCGACGCTGCTCAAGATCGCCGCCGGACAGATCGAACAGGATGGCGGAAGCCGCTTTTTCCAGCCCGGCACGACCGTGCGCTATCTCCCGCAGGAACCGGATTTCAGCGGCCACGCCACGGTGCTCGACTATGTGGAAGCGGGGCTTGGCCCCACCGACAACCCCTACCGCGCCCGCCAGGTGTTGAACGATCTCGGCCTTGAGGGCCATGAAGACCCGCAGCGCCTGTCGGGCGGCGAAGCCCGCCGCGCCGCACTCGCCCGCACGCTGGCACCCGATCCCGACGTGTTGCTGCTCGATGAGCCCACCAACCATCTCGATCTCCCCGCCATCGAATGGCTGGAAGACACGCTCCGCAACGCACGCGCCGCGATGATCCTCATCAGCCATGATCGCCGCTTTCTCGAAAACCTCTCCAATGGCGTGATCTGGCTGGACCGGGGTGTCTCTCGCCGGATGGATCGCGGCTTTGCCCATTTCGAACAATGGCGCGACGAGGTGATCGACGCTGAAGAAAAGGAACAGGCGCGCCTGGCCCAGCGCATCGCTACCGAAGAGCATTGGATGCGCTACGGCGTCACCGCGCGCCGCAAGCGCAACATGCGCCGCGTGGCGCTGCTGGCGAACCTGCGCAAGGAGAGGAAAGAGCACGTGGGCCGCCTCGGAACCGTCACGCTGCAAGCCTCCTCAGGCGACATGTCGGGCAAGCTGGTGGTGGAAGCCGTCAAGATTTCGAAGTCTTTCGGCGAGCGCAAGATTGTCCAGAACCTGGACCTCCTGATGTTGCGCGGCGACCGTCTTGCGATTGTCGGCCCCAATGGTGCGGGCAAGACGACCCTCATCAAGTTGATCACGGGGGCGCTGGAACCGGATTCAGGCACCATCAAGCGCGGCACCAATTTGCAGATCGTGGCGCTGGACCAAAGCCGCCAGAGCCTCAACCCCACTGACCTGCTGGCCGACGTCATCACCGGGGGCAGGGGATCGTCCGTCACCATCAATGGCGAGACGAAGCATGTGATGACCTACATGCAGGACTTCCTCTTCCGCCCCGAACAGGCCCGCACGCCCGTGTCGGTGCTTTCCGGTGGTGAGCGGGCACGGCTGATCCTCGCGCGAGAATTGGCCCGGCCCTCCAATTTCCTCATCCTCGACGAACCGACAAACGATCTCGACCTCGAAACCCTGGACCTGTTGCAGGAACTGCTGGCGGACTACACCGGCACATTGCTGTTGGTCAGCCACG
>CALMLK010000450.1 GCA_937868035.1 uncultured Alphaproteobacteria bacterium | reverse complement strand
ATGAGCGGTAGAGCGCAGGCTTGCCGCGTGTCCAGGTGAAACCTTCATGCGGCACGCTGACGAGCGGTGCGCCGAAACTGCCAAAGGCCTTCTGGCACATGCGGCAATGACAGATCGAGGCGCGGCCCAGAGCACCCGTGAAATGATAGCGCACCGCGCCGCATTGGCATCCGCCACTCTTGCCGCCCATGCCACCTCCACGTGCATTAAATCTTTAACAGTCCCTTTACCATAACCCGTCCATTTTGCCGGGCCAGCACTGATTGTTGATGGCCTCGCGGTCCGGGACGCGACGCTCACTTGTTTCTTGGAGAAGACCTTGGTCAAGGCGATGGCATCACGCGTGGCGGGCTTGCGGCTTACCGCGATCATCTGCGTGCTTCTTGTTCCCATTTTGCTGCTCAGCCAATTGACGCTCAACAATCTGCGCCGCGACATCAGCGTCGCCGAGCATGAGAGCAAGGGCGTACGCCTCGCCAACATCATCATGCCGGTGGCAATCGGCCTCGCGGATGGCACGTTCACCGGACAAAAGGCCGCTGACGAACTGGTGAAGGGCGATGCCCTCGCAGGCGATCTCGGCATGGCCACGGCCTATGAGGAACTGAAGGGCCGCGTGCACGAGGCCAGCATCACCACCAGCGAGAAGCTGGCGCACCTGGTGCGCGCCATCGGCGTGCTCGGCACGGAGTCGTCGCTACTGCTTGATCCGGAACCGGAAGCCACCTTCCTGGCGCAAACCAATATCCAGAACCTGCCGGAAATGCTGCTCAGCTTCCACGGCTTGCATGCCTCGCTGCAGGAATCCATTGCCTCCAGCGGCATCGATTCCACGGAAGTGAAGTCGCTGCTCTATCTTCTCGGCAACCTCTCGCAGTCGATCGAGCGCACACGCAAATCGGTGGTGCGGGCACAGGCCAGCAGCAACAACGTTGCGACCTATGACACCTCGCTCGAACTGGTGGATGCCATCAGCGACGACGTGAAGCTCACCTTCGACGTGATTGCCTCTTCGCAACCGGGCGCGGAATGGCTGTCACTGACGATGCTGTCGCAGCAGACGCTGGACCCCAACAAGAAATACCGGCTGGAGCGCGGCGTGTGGGAGCAGACGATGAAGCGTCTGGCGGGGCTTCTCGACCAGCGCTCGGCGAACCTGCGCAACCAGTTGTACTGGCACATGGGCATCGTGGCGCTGTGCGTGCTGCTGGGTGCGGGTGCGGCGATCGGCATGTTCCGCTCCACCTTGCGGCGGCTCGACCATGTGGAACTGGCCAAGCAGCAGGCGGACCAGGCGCGTGTCGATGCGGAGGCGATGGCGGACCGCATCACCCATGTGAACGATGAAGTGACGGCGCTGAACCGCGATCTCGCCGACAAGATGCTGCGCCTGAAACAGGCGCAGGACGAACTGGTGAAGCGTGGCCGCATGGAACAGCTCGGTCAGTTGACCGCGACAGTGGCCCATGAAATCCGCAATCCTCTGGGTGCAGTGCGCACCTCCGCCTTCCTGCTGGAGCGCAAGGTGAAGGGCAAGGGGCTGGGCGTTGAAACGCAGATCGAGCGCATCAACAAGGGCGTGACGCGTTGCGATGACATCATTACCCAGTTGCTGGATTACTCGCGCACCAAGCAACTCACCTGCCGGCCCGACAAGCTGGACAACTGGCTGGCGGCGGCGGTGGAGGAAGAGGCGCAGCGGCTGCCTGCTGTCGTGGAGATCACCTGCACGCTGGGCCTTGGCGACCTGCTTGTGCCGTTTGATCCGGGGCGGATGCGGCGCGCCGTCATCAACCTCATCAACAATGCCTGCGAGGCGATGGTGGGAACGGGGGATGATCCCTCGCGCTTCGCCACGGCGCATCCGCGGCTTGACATTTCCACACACCGCGCGGGGCTGGATATCGTCATCCGCGTGGCGGACAACGGCCCCGGCATTTCGGCTGACAATCTCGCGAAGATCCGCGAGCCGCTCTACACCACCAAGAGTTTCGGCACGGGCCTTGGCTTGCCGGCGGTGGAGAAAATCCTGGAACAGCACGGTGGCCACCTTGAGGTGTCCTCGGTCGCCGGCAAGGGATCGCAGTTCGATATTCACCTGCCTGTTGAAGGCGGGGCGCAAAACATGACGGAGGCCGCGTGATGACAGCCCTCAGTATCCTTGTTGTTGACGACGATATCGACAATGCCCACTCGCTGGGCGAGTTGTTCGAAATCGAAGGCCATAACGTGCGTGTGGTGCATTCGGGCGAGGATGCCATCTCGGCCTATTGCCGCGAGACATTCGATGTCGCCTTCATGGACGTGATGATGCCGGGCAAGAACGGCGTGGAGAGTTTCCTGGAAATCCGCCGCCTCAAGCCATCGGCGCGGGTGTTCATGATGACGGGCTACAGTGTGGAAGAACTGCTGCTGCAGGCGATCCGCGGCGGCGCGCTGGGTGTTCTCGAAAAGCCGTTTGATGTAAACGAGATCCTCAGCATCACCGAGCAGGTTGGGCCGGGTGGGGTGGTGCTGGCACCGCCGCTGGCGCCTGGACAGCACGTGGGTGATTCCATCCAGGCGGCGCTCAGTACATCCGGCCGCAATTGCCAGATGGTGCGCCGCGCCGGCACGCGGCCGTGGCCCGTGAATGACGATATTCTCGTGATCGACACGGGCCTGCCGCTGATCGAGGAAGTGTCCGTTCTGTCCGGCTTCAAGGGCCTCGGGCACACAGGTCCCGCTTTCCTCATTCCGCCGCCGCAGATGATCCACAGCGATGATCTTCCCCTGCTGCGCGACATCGGCGTCACCGGTGTCCTGAACAAGCCATTCGATCCGCTCGAACTGCTCAACCGTCTTCCCCATCTTGCCGCCTGAAAGGACCACCATGAGCCGCCAGTTGAATATCCTCGTTGTCGATGATGATGCCGCCAATGCGGAGTCGCTTGCCGAACTCTTCGCCATGGACAACCATCGCGTGATCGTGGCCTATGACGGTGAGCAGGCAATCGAGGCCTTCAGCCTGAACAAGGTGGATGTAGGCTTCTTCGACGTGATGATGCCCGGCAAGAACGGCGTCGACAGCTTCATCGAGATCAAGAAATCGCATCCCGAGGCCAAGATCTT
>CALMLK010000449.1 GCA_937868035.1 uncultured Alphaproteobacteria bacterium | reverse complement strand
GAGTGCCGGCAAGTCGCGCTCGCATTATGCCGATGGCCGCGTGGCCGACACCGAATATGCCCTCGGCACCACGCGCCATTACAGTTTCGGCAGAGGCGAGAGCATGGTGCATGACCTTGAGAATATCGGCGATACGGTGCTGAGCTTCACCACTGTCGAACTCAAGATCGGCAGTCCCAATGCCCCGCTGCCGCTGCCCCTCAAGCCGGAGAACGGCTGAGCCCGGTCAACTCTGCCCGATGGCCTTGCGGAACAGCCTCACCGTTTCCGCCATGCCGAACATGAGCGCATCGGATGTGATGGCATGACCGATCGAGACTTCTTCCAGGTTGGGCAGTGCCGTCACAAGGCGTGGCAGGTTTTCGCGCGTGAGATCGTGGCCCGCATTGAGGCCGACATCCGCTGCTGCCGCGGCCTTGCCCGTCGCCACAACCTTGTCGAACGCCGGGCGCATCGTCGCTTCCGTCAAGGCCCCGCCATAGGGGCCCGTATAGATTTCAACACGGTCCGCCCCAACGGCTTTCGCCTTGGCGGGTGCGGCGGGATCAGGATCGACAAACAGCGACACCCGGAAGCCCGAACGGTGCAGCCGCGCGATGATGCTGCTCAGCCGCGCGCCATCCCGGTCGAAGTCCCAGCCATGGTCCGACGTGGCCTGCGAGGGATCGTCCGGCACCAGCGTCACCTGCTCGGGCTTTTCCATTTCGCACAGGGCGAGGAAGCGCTCGTCCGGATAGCCTTCGATGTTGAACTCCCGGCCGGGCCAATCCTTCAGCAACATCTGCCGCAGAACGGTGACGTCGGTCCGCCGGATGTGGCGCTCATCAGGACGCGGATGCACCGTGATGCCATGCGCCCCTGCTTCCAGCGCCACCCGCGACAGACCTTCCACGGAAGGCCACGGCAGGTCGCGGCGGTTGCGCAGGAAGGCAATGGCATTCACGTTCACGGACAACTGGCAGGGCAAGGCAAATCTCCTTTTCGCTCCTCCGGTTAGCCGCAAAGCGGTTTATTCATAACTGCCGGATTGCGGAAATTTTGCCAGTCCACTTTCAGCATCACCCGTGACGCTGGACGATTTTGGTTTTTTTGCCTTAGCATGGCGCGGGGGCTGAAGATCGAGGGACGTTTCACATGCGCGCTGCCGCACTTGTTGCATTTGCTTTCATCACATCCTGGACCATGGCAGCCAGCGCCCAGCACGCGCTGGAATATGACTACACCTCGAACGCCCAATGGCTGATGGCGCAGCAATACGTCGGCCCCTCCTTCGATGCCTGCATCGCCCGCAGGACCAGCGCCGACAATGGCCAGACACTGACACTCGGACGCTCCATCACGGGAGATGATTTCATCCTCGTCCACAACATCGGCGGGCTGCTCGCCGCGGGCGAAGCCAAGGCCAAGGGCAAGGTCTGGATCAACGGCAAAACGCCCTACGATTTCTCCGACATGCAGATCTTCGACTCGGTGATGAACGCCGGGCAGAAATATGTGACCATCTATCTGGCCAACGGCTTCATCAACCAGTTCGCCAAGGCCAACTCCGTCGACATCGAATTCAGCGGTGGCCGCAGCAGCCATCCCTTGCGCGGCTCCAGCAACATCATCTCCAAGCTTGATGCCTGCATTGATCAGGGCCTGGTGACGGAGCGTGGCAGCGCTGCACCCGCCTTCGCGCCCCCTGCGGGTTGGTCGCTCGCCACACCGGCGGAAGGCAACGGCACCCGCCTCATCTCCATCGAATTGCCGCTGATGGCGGGAACGCCCGCGAACACGAAAGTCTACATGGGGATCATCGACACCGGCAGAGGGCGCTACGAATTGCGCCTGCGCAACGATCCTGCCGCACTTGCCACGCGCATCGACCTCAACGCCAGCGATGCGCGGCGCGTGGCCGCCAGCGTCGGCCTGCGCGGACAGACGCCATTCACCACCCTCGCCGCCCTGCAAGGCAGCAACACCGACATCCTCGACATCCTGCCAGCCGATCTCGCGAAACTCGGCGGCAGCGGTTTCCTGCATCTGGAATCGCTCGATCCCGCCAATGCCTACAAGATCGATATTCCATTCCTCGGCGACATCGCTTCGGGGCCCGCCGCGATGATGCAGGATACAACGCCCAAGCCTCTCTCCCTCGACACATTGGTGGGCAAGTATTTCGTGCGCGGGCGCAATCCCAACGGCAATTACTATTACGGCGATGCCGAGGCGATGCTGGAAAATGGCGCGCTCCGCATCAACTGGTCCTGGCGCAACGGCAAGAGCGACACGGGCCAGGCCAACCTCGTTTCCAATGTGCTCACCGCACTTGTGCCCGGCTTCAACGATCCCGTGCTCTACACCATCGGCAAGGATCACGTGTGGCGTGGAACATGGGACAAGGGCCGCGCCACCGAGTTTCTCGTTCCGCGTCAATAGCACCCTCTCTCTCACCCGCTGCTGGCGGAGTGCCCAACCGCTTCGACCTCCGATTGCTTACGGCGCAGCCTGCGACTGCGTAGACTCGCGCCCGGCTGGGGGCGTTGCAATTGGAGGGAACGATGCAACGCTTGGATCGGAACTACATCTTGCTGGGACTTGCCTGGGTTGTCGTGGGCATGATCTTCGGGGCTTGGCTGGGCGCCAGCAACCACATGAACTATGGCAACTCGCATGCACACATCAATCTCCTGGGCTTCGTCGCCTCGGTATTGTTCGGCTTGCTGCACTTCGCTTACCCTGCCCTGCGGTTGTCACGCGTGGCCGTGGCGCAATTCGTGATCTATGAAATCGGCATTCTCGTGCTGATCATCGGCAAGGTTCTGGTGGATGGCGGGCAGGAAACGCTGCTGCTGCCCATTGGCGCGCTCATCACCATCATCGGCGCGGGTCTCATGCTGGTCATGTTCGCCCGCCACACCGCCAGCACCGCCTGAAGGCCTCATTGTCAACTCACTGGCTTCGGCCTAGCGTCCCCGTCACAAAAATGACGGGGATTTTTTCTGAACTCGGCCCAGACAGGAGAATCAGCATGATCGTCCGCACACTGACAAAGGCAATTCTCGTCGCAGCCGTCTCGGCATGGGGCGCATCGGCGCTGCACGCCGAACCGGTCTTGATCACCCTACTGGGCGTGGGCGACATCTACAACTTCGAAGGCGGCAAGACGCGGGGCGGCCTCGCCCGCCTCAACGCCGTGGCCCGGGTGGAGCGCGCCGCCAATCCCAACATGCTCTATGTCTTCGATGGCGACATGCTCTCGCCGTCCCTGCTCTCCGGGCTGGACAAGGGCGACAACATGATCGAACTCACCAACATCGTGCCGTTCGATCTCGCCGTGCCCGGCAACCATGAATTCGATTTCGGCCCCGACGTCTTCGCCGCGGCGATGAAGAAATCGAAATATCCCTGGGCCGCCATCAACATCACTGGCGCGGATGGAAAGCCGATGGCGGGACTTTCCGGCGTCACCATGAAGGACATCGCGGGCGTGAAGCTGGCGCTGATCCCCGTGGCGCAGGATACCTCGCCGCAGGTGGCAACGACGGGCGACCTCACCTTCGGCCCGACCGCCGACAGCGCCATCGCCGCCGCGCAGGAAGCGCGCAAGAATGGTGCCGACATCATCGTGGGCATCGTGCAGGCGCCCCATTCCGACGACCAGAAGATGCTCACCTCCAAGGCCTTCGACGTGATCCTCTCCGGCGATGACCATGATCTCGTGGTGCAATACAACGGCATCACCGCCTATGTGGATACCTCGACGGAAGCCAACTACCTCGTGCCGGTCGGCCTCCTCGTCGATGTGCAGGAGAAGGACGGCAAGCGCACGGTGAAATGGGAGCCCAACTTCCGCTTCATCGACACCGCCAGCGTGACGCCTGACGCCGAGACACAGAAGCGCGTGGACGCCTTCAAGGCCGAACTCGACAAGGAACTGAATGTCGTCATCGGCAAGACGGAAGGACCGCTCGATTCACGCCGCAACGTGGTGCGCACGCAGGAAGCGGCGATTGGCAACCTCATCGCCGATGCGATGCGCGACGCCGTGGGCGCGCAGATCGCCATCACCAATGGTGGCGGCATCCGCGCCGACAAGGAATATGCCGCCGGAAGCGACATCACCCGCAAGGACATTCTCACCGAATTGCCCTTCGGCAACGTGACCGTGCTCACCGAAGTGACGGGCCAGCAGGTGTGGGACGGGCTGGAGAACGGCTTCTCCAAGATCGAAGACGGCGCGGGCCGCTTTCCGCAAGTCTCCGGCATGAAGGTGGTGGCCGACAAGGCGAAGCCCGCCGGCAACCGCGTCGTCTCGGTGGAGATCGGCGGCAAGCCGCTTGATCCCAAGGCCACCTATACCCTCGCCACCAACGACTACATGCTCACCGGCGGCGATGGTTACACCTCCTTCGCCGGTGGCAAGGTGACGGTGGACGCCCGCGGCGGCAAACTCATCGCCAATGACGTGATGGTTCTGGTGAAGAAACTTGGCACCGTGACGAGCAAGGTTGAAGGACGGATCGTGGTGAAATGAAAAAGATCGCTCGGGCGGGGGCACGGGCACTGGCCGGACTGACGATGTGGCTTGCAATCGGTCAGGCATGCGCAGGCCCGCGCGACCCCGATTATTCCCCACCGCGCATGGTGCAGGTCCTCGGCTACAATGGTCACATGATGGAGCCGTTCCTCACGCGCGACGGGCGGCTGCTCTTCTTCAACAATCGCAATGATCCGTCGGACCAGACAGACCTTCATGTGGCACAGCGGATGGACGACACATCATTCCGCTATCTCGGACCGCTCACCGGGGCCAACAGTGCTGAACTGGATGGGGTTGCGAGCCTCGATGCCCGCGGTAACTTCTACTTCGTCTCGACGCGGGATTATGCCAGCACCGGAAATACATTGTGGGCAGGCCGCTTCACCGGCACCGGAGTGGCGGAGGTGCATCCCCTCGTCACCGACTTCACGCCGAAGAAACTGCTGCGCCTGAACATCGACCTTGAGATCAGCGCCGATGGCGACACGTTGTATGTTGCCGAAAACCGGTGGAACCTGCTGCGCGGCGTGCCCGCGACATCAGACATCACCATGGCGCGAAGGGATGGCGCACGCTTCATTCGCCTCCCCGACGCTAACGCAATGATGAGCAACATCAACACCGACAAACTCGAATTCGCTCCCGCCACATCGCGGGATGGTTTGACATTGTATTTCACCCGCCTCGACATGAAGGCGCTCCGGAAGAAACGGCCCGGCGCCTTCGCGATCCTGCGCGCCACGCGGCCAGACACGTCATCCCCCTGGGGCATCCCCCAACCGGTCTCCGTCGTCACTGGACACGCCGAGGGACCGTCCGTGACGCCCGACGGATGCGGCCTCTACTTCCATCGCAAGGATGGCGAGATCTTCCATCTCTACTTCACCCGTGACAGGGCCTGTGCGCCGCAATGAGGGAGAGAGGCCCGCGGGCCTCCCTCCGTTCTGCATGCCGGGAAGCGCTTACATTCGGCCGGACTGCTTCGTGGGCTTCAACTCTTTGTCGGGCATGGTGTCCTTGGGATAGTAGATCATGCACGGGTTCTTCTTGCCCTTGCCTTTGGCTTTCGCCGCTGCGGCCCCCACTGGCCCCGCCTGCGACAGCTGTGCACCGCCGCCCGAGCAGCTCACCACCTGGGCACAGGTCTTGTCGCCCATCCAGTACGGCTTCTTGTTCTTGCGCAGCACCGTCTCGCAGCAATGCACCGTGGCGGATTTGCTGGATGAACCGCAGCGCGCCAAGGCATCCGACACAGGCCCGGCCTGGGTGGTCGCGGCCACGAAGGCAAGACTGCAGAGCCCCGCGGCAAGCGGGATGGCGAGATATTTGAATGACATCTGGTGTCTCCGAAAACGTTCGTGCGTTAAGCACCCCTCACCATTTCAGGTGGGATGCGCGTATCGCGTGCACAAGCGTCCGGACGCACACCCACGGCGTTTCGCCGCAGGGAAACCTTCCCGTCTCAGCCCTTCATGGACTCCGGCCCGCGCAGGATGGCGGCGACGCCGGTGCGGGAAACCTCGACGAGGCCGAGCGGCACCATGAGCGAGATGAACTGGTCCACCTTGTCGGGCTTGCCCGTGAGTTCGAAGACGAAGGAATCCGTCGAGGCATCGACAACGCGGGCGCGGAAGGCGTCCGCCAGGCGGAGCGCTTCCACGCGCTTGTCACCCTTGCCCGCCACCTTCACCATGGCGAGTTCGCGCGCCAGGTAATTTCCGGCAACCGTGAGGTCAGCCACCGAATGCACCGGAACCATGCGTTCCAGCTGGTTGCGGATCTGCGCGATGACCGACGGCGTGCCCGTCGTCACGATGGTGAAGCGCGAGACATGTTTCTCGTGCTCCGTCTCCGAAACCGTGAGCGAGTCGATGTTGTAGCCGCGGCCCGCGAACAAGCCGATGATGCGCGCAAGCACACCCGGCTGGTTGTCGGCGATGACGGCGAGCGTGTGGGTTTCCGGCTCCTGCTTCTTGTCGTCGAGGAAGTAGGCGGAACCCGTGGCGGCGAGATGTGCTGCGTTCATTGTCGTTCTCCTCACACCAGCTGCTTGCCTTTGGCGTCGATCACATTGCCCACGTCTTCGTCCTTGATCTCGAAGCCGAGGAGCATTTCGTTGTGCGCCTTGCCCGACGGGATCATGGGGAAGCAGTTGGCGAGATTGGCCACGCGGCAATCGAACAGCACCGGGCCCTTCACCGCGATCATTTCCTTGATGGCGTCATCGAGATCGCCCGGCTTTTCGCAGCGGATGCCGGTGCCGCCATAGGCCTCCGCCAGCTTCACGAAATCGGGGAGCGACTCCATGTAGCTCTCCGAAAGGCGGTTGCCATGCAGCAACTGCTGCCACTGCCGCACCATGCCCATGTACTGGTTGTTGAGGATGAACACCTTGATGGGCAGGCCGTGCTGGATGGCGGTGCTCATCTCTTGCATGTTCATGAGCACGGACGCGTCGCCCGCCACGCAGATGCACAGCGATTTCGGATGCGCCGCCTGCATGCCCACCGCCGCCGGAAGGCCATAGCCCATGGTGCCGAGGCCGCCGGACGTCATCCAGCGGTTCGGCTCCTCGAACTTGTAGAACTGCGCCGCCCACATCTGGTGCTGACCCACCTCGGTGGAGATGTAGCAGTCCATGTCCTTGGTGAGGGCGTAGAGGCGTTCGATCGCATATTGCGGCATGATCACGTCCTTGTTGGGCGTGTACTGCAGGCAATCGACGCCCTTCCACTTGGCGATCTGCGCCTTCCAATCCTTGAGCGCGGCTGAATCGAGCTTCAGCGAGCGCGACTTCCACAGGCGGATCATGTCTTCGAGCGCATGGGCCACGTCGCCAACGACCGGAATGTCGACCTTCACCGTCTTGTTGATGGAGGACGGGTCGATGTCGATGTGAATCTTCTTGGAGAAGGGCGCGAAGGCATCGAGGCGGCCGGTGATGCGGTCGTCGAAGCGCGCGCCCACGCACACCATCACGTCGCAATCATGCATGGCCATGTTGGCCTCGTAAGTGCCGTGCATGCCCAGCATGCCGAGCCATTCCTTGCCGCTGGCCGGATAGGCACCCAGCCCCATCAGCGTGGAGGTGATGGGAATGCCGGTCATCGCCACGAATTCGCGCAGCAGCTTGGAGGCCGTCGGGCCGGAGTTGATGACGCCGCCGCCCGTGTAGAGCACCGGCTTCTTCGCCGTCGCCAGCAGATCGATGGCGGCACGGATGGCATTCTGGTCCGGCTTCACGCGCGGCGCATAGGTGCGCGACACGACGCCCTGCGGACCCACATACTTGCCCTTGGCGAACTGCACGTCCTTCGGAATGTCGACCACCACCGGACCGGGGCGGCCCGTGCGCGCCACATAGAAGGCCTCGTGGATGGTGCGCGCCAGATCGTTCACGTCCTTCACCAGCCAATTGTGCTTGGTGCAGGGCCGCGTGATGCCCACCGTGTCGCATTCCTGGAACGCGTCATTGCCGATGAGGTGCGTCGGCACCTGGCCCGTGAGGCAGACCATGGGAATGGAGTCGAGCAGCGCATCGGTGAGGCCGGTCACGCAATTGGTGGCGCCGGGGCCGGAGGTGGCGAGCACCACGCCGACCTTTCCGGTGGAGCGGGCATAACCCTCCGCCGCGTGGGTGGCGCCCTGCTCGTGCCGCACGAGAATGTGCTTCACCTTCTCCTGCTGGAAGAATTCGTCGTAGATCGGCAGAACCGCGCCGCCGGGATAACCGAACACCGTGGCGACCCCCTGGTCGGCCAGCGCCTTCAGCACGATCTCCGCGCCCGACATCAATTCCCCGTTCGTTGTGCCAGCCATCTTGTCCTCTCGCAATGCGTCTCTAGAAGCAAATTTCCCAATAAAAAAGGCCCCCTTTGGGAGCCTGTTTACCGCGCAGCACCGAAACTCCGGCAGGGTTAACCCTGCCCGGCGCCACGCGGTCCTACGACGATAAGAATACGGATCATGCCGTGCCTTCTATGGTGCGCTGCGGGTGAGGTCAAGTCCCCCCGCCGCCCTGCCTCCGCTGCATGACGCCACAGGGCCAGGCGCAGGGCTTGGTAAGATTGCATTAACCATAATTCCCCTAGCCTGCTGCGCGGCAGGGGCATTCCATTTCGGAAGTGTGTCAGGGGCGATTGAGATGATTGGTGGACGTATTTTGGCTTGCGCGGCACTCGCTGTGCTTCCGGCAGTGGCAGGAATGGCGCAGGCCGCCGGCGGAGCGGGTGAGCTTGTGCAGAGCACCGGCAAGGTGCTGCTCAGCACCGGTCACGGCTTTGCCGCCGTTGCAGCCCACCAGCCCATCAGGGCCGGAAGCCGCATCCTCGTCGCTGACGGGGCCACCGCCGTCATCGCCTTCCCTTCCTGCACGCTGACGCTGGCACCCGGCAAGGTGCACGTGATTGCGCCGCAACCCTGTGATGGCGCGGCTGATCCCGCCAACGCTCAGGTCGTTCCCACCGCCGCCACATCGCCGGCCGGAATGGATTTCGCCGCCATGCAGTCGGAACTGCATCGCATGCGCGCCAGCCTCGCCGCCCGCCTTGACGTGGCCCGCACGCAGAATGACCCACTCGTCAACCAATGCCTCGCCGACCATCTGGCCGAACTCAAGCTGCTGAACGGCGCCTATGATCGCGCCTTCGCGACTTACACAACGGCCGCAACGCCTGCTGCCATGAACCAGATGCAGGCCGCCGCGCAGAGAGCAAACGACTCCATGGCCGGTGCCGACACCTGCCAGGGCGAGTCCGTTGACCTCCGCCAGACCAGCATCGAGGCAGACCCGCAAGTGACGGGAAGCTCCTCGCCGCCAGCCGCGCCGCCTGTTGCGCCAGAACCCCTCGCCACCAACGCCGCCCTGCTCTCCACGGCTGGCACCGTGGTCGCCGTCGGCATCGGCGTCATGCTGGTGAAAGCCGCCGACAAGGATCGCCCCGTCAGCGCTCCCTGACACCGGCTGCCTGGTTAGGCTCCCTTCGCCGCGATCACCTTGGTGAGGCTTCCCGCCGTTGGATAGAGTGGAATGAGGCAGGCTTGCAGGGCGTGGTAGATGTCTGGCTTGCCCGTGAAGAAGCCGCGCTTCGGCTTCAAGTCTTCGCCCAGTTCCGGGAACCAGCCGCCATGGGCATGGTCGATGAAGTGCGTGGCGGAAAATCCCCAGATGCGGCGGTACCAATCCTCGAAGGAGGGATTGCCCGTGTGCACCGCGAGCCAATGCGCAGCACCAATCCCCTCCGCTGCGGGCCACCACAGTTTCTGGCGCAGGCGCGGACGGTTGTCCCACTCCAGTGTATAAAAGAAGCCGCCCCTCTCGTGGTCCCAGCCCAGCGTCACGGCATTGCGGAACAGGCGCTCTGCCGCACCCGGAAGCCATGCCTCCTGCCGCCCGCCCAGCTCCCACAGCTGCAACAGCAGCCGTGCCCATTCCAGCCAGTGCCCGGGCGTTGAGCCTGCGGGCCGGAAAATCTCCGAGCCGCGATAGTCGTTGTCGAGCGCCCAGTTCACATTGAAATGTTCAGCCACGCGGTAATCGAGTGCTGCGGCGTGTTTTCCGATGATGAACGCCGCAATGCTCCCGGCCTTGCGCAGATATTCGCGCTCGCCGGTGGCCTCGAAGGCCGCCATCAGCGCCTCGGTGAGGTGCATGTTGGAGTTCTGCCCGCGATAGTCCGAGAGCTTCGACCAGTCGCGCCCATATTCCTCCGAGGTGACGCCGGGATCGGCCTCCCAGAAGCGCTGTTCCAGCACCTCCGTTACGTCTGCGATCACCTTGTCGGCCAGCGGATGACCGATGCACTTGGCACTCGACGCCGCCAGCAGCACGAAGGCATGGCCATAGGCCTGCTTGCTGTCGTCGATGACGCGGCTGTCATCCAGCGACCAGAAATACCCCCCATGCTTGGCGTCGCGATGCGCCCGCCAGATGTAGTCCATGCCATGATCGACCACCGCGGCAGCGCCGGGGCGCCCCAGCAGGTGCGCGATCGCGAAACAGTGCACCATGCGCGTCGTCGCATGCAGTTGCCGCACCGTGCCGATCGGGCGGCCATCATCATAGAGGTCGAAGAAACCACCCGCCGGGTTCAGGCTCGCATACTGGAAGGTGTCGAACAGCCGGTCCGCCTGCTGCAGCAGCCAATGCCGGTGATAGGGAGATGTATGCCAGGGAGTCATGCAAAGCCTCGGGTTGAAATGCAGCGCCACCCTACCCGAGAGGCTCCGCCGTGTGCCAGCCCTTCATCTGCCCGCGCCACCACGTCATCTGGCGCTTGATGTAGTGGCGGGTGGCTGTCTTGGCGTCGCGCACCGCATCGTCGCGTGAAATTTCGCCGCGCAGATGGGCCAGCAATTGCGGAACGCCGATTGCCTTCATCACGGGGCGGCTCGGCTCGAACGGCGGCAGCGCTGCCACTTCGTCCAGCGCGCCCTGCTCCATCATCATGTCGAAGCGCCGCTCGGCGCGCCCGTAAAGCTGTTCGCGCGGCACATCAACGAAGTGCCGTTCCACCTTGATTTGATTCAGGAAAGCGTTGCGCTCACCCTCTGCCTGCCACTCCGCCAGGGAGCGGCCCGTGCCCTCCATCACTTCGAGCGCGCGAATGATCCGCTGCCGGTCTCCCTCGGCAAGGCGCGCCGCCATGATGGGATCACGCAGGCGCAATGCGGCATGAAGGTCACCGTCGTAGCTCCGCCATTTCTCGCGGATGTCCGCCGGGATTGCCGCAATGCGTGACAGTCCGTTCTCCAGCGCCATGAAATAAAGCCCCGTGCCGCCGCAGATGATGGGCACCTGCTCCGCCTGCCACGCCGCCGTGATCGCAGCCGTGGCATCGGCAAGCCAGCGCCCGGCGGAATAATCCTCCCCACCGCTCACATGACCATAGAGGAGGTGTGGTGCCTGCGCCTCTTCCGCCGCGGAGGGCCGTGCCGAGAGAATGCGCAGTTCGCGATACACCTGCATCGAATCCGCATTGATGATGACGCCGTTCCGCTCACGCGCCAGCCTCAGCGCCAAAGCCGACTTGCCGCTGGCGGTGGGGCCTGCGATAAGCAGCGCGGACTTGTGAAAGGTTGCGGGCATTGATGGATTCCGTCCTCGTTCTTATGGCAGCACCGGGGTCGGGCGCAATCACGTCGACGGTGGTGGAGTCACTCCGCGACCATGGCGGCGGCGAGCCGCACTGGCTTTCGCCCGGTGACGCATTGGAAGTCGATGCCTTCGAACGGGTGCCCGAATTCCTCGTCGGCCTCCGCAAGCAGCCCATCGATGCCGCCACTGTCTCGATCCACAACCGCCGCAAGCGCCTTCTGGTGGCCGACATGGATTCGACGATGATCGACCAGGAATGCATCGACGAACTGGGCGTGATGGCAGGCGTGGGCGAACGCATCGCCGCGATCACCGCCAAGGCCATGCGCGGCGAACTCGATTTCGAGGGCGCGCTCACGGAACGCGTCGGGTTGCTGAAGGGCTTGCCCACCGGAATCATCGACACCCTCATCCGCGACCGCATCACCTTCATGCCGGGCGGCAGGACGCTGCTGGCCACGATGAAGGCCAACGGCGCCTACACCGCCCTCATCTCCGGCGGTTTCACCGCATTCACCGCCCATGTGGCGAAGACGCTGGGTTTCGACGAGCACCGTGCCAACACCTTGATGATTGAAAACGGCAAGCTCACCGGCACCGTCGCCCGCCCCATCCTCGGGCAGCAGGCGAAGGTGGATGGCCTCAAGGAACTGGCCCGCAAGCACGGACTCGAATCCTCCGACTGCATCGCCGTCGGTGACGGCGCCAACGACCTCGCGATGCTGGCGGAAGCGGGCCTGGGCGTGGCATTGCATGCGAAGCCCCATGTGCAGGAATCGAGCCTCATCCGCATCAACCACGCCGACCTGACGGCGCTTCTCTACCTGCAAGGCTACCGGCGCGCGCAGTTCGTGGCGTGAGCCGTATGACCGTCTCGCGTTCGCACTTCGTGCCCATGTCATGAACTTGCCGTAACGCTTGCGGCGGATTTCCGGCGGCGCAACGCGCCACGCTCCCGGATTGTGTTTTCAATTCGTCCGTTCGCTGCGGCATAAGGCTTGCGACATGAACGGCATTTAACTCAAACCCGGCGCGGCACAGGCGTAGCTTCAACGTCACCGGGCAATTCCGCCCGCCGCAATGGAGGACGCCATGAGCGACCATCATTCACAACCCCCGGCCCAGAAGCCGGACCCCAAGAAGACCACAGCGCACAAGCGCGAGAAGCCGCTGGCCACCAAGCCTGCGACCCCCCCTGCTCACGGCCGCTGAGGCCGTGACGGACTGATCAAGCGCCCCCGCTCTGGACGGCCGTGATGACGGCCGCCGCCGCCCTCTGCCAGGCACGAAACATTTCAACATTCGATCTGGAGTTACCCAAATGAAAACCCGTGTTTTCATGGCGGGCCTGCTTGCGCTCGCCGCGCTCGCACCCCCCGCCTTTGCCCTCACCGTGCAGAATGACGACATGTCGGCCTATACGGTTGCCGTGAAGCCCAAGACCGGCGCCAGCACGCAGGTAGAGGTCAAGTCCAAGGCCAGCGCTGATGTCACCTGTGACAAGGGCTGCACCCTGACACTCAGCGGCAAGAGCCTCGCCGTCGATGCCAAGACGGCCAAGGTCCTCATCAAGTCCGGCCATCTCGTCGCCGGCTGATTTCAATTCACCTCGCTTCCATCAACACGTTCCATTTCCTCAACAGGAGACAACAATGAACATCATTCGCATCGCCTCGATCGCCGCCGCCCTTGCCCTGGCCACGGGTGCGGCCAGCGCCGCCTCCCTCGTCAATGCCGACAAGGCGCCCTACCGCATCAACTACATGCCGGCCCACGGCAAACTGAAGCACATCACCCTCGCCGCAGGCCATGAAGCCAAGATCAACTGCATGAAGGGTGGCATGCTCTCCATGGGCAAGCTCAGCGAGCAGTGCGATGCCAAGACCCAGAAGATCACCATTCGCGGCGGCAAGTTCGTGATCTGATGCCGTAACGGCGTCGGGATCCGGGCTGCCACGTGCAATGTCCCAGCCCGCGGTTCCGCATGGTGGCTCCGCTGCGTTCCCCTCGGCGCGGCGGAGCCATCCGTCTGATGGACCCTGCCACTTTCTGACGCCTTGTGTTCGCGCATCAGTTGCGCAAATCTCCCGCCCGGAACATCGGGGAGATATCCATGGCCAAGAAGGCATCCAAGAAGTCCGCGAAGAAAGCCGCGAAAAAACCCGCCGCAAAATCCGCCAGGAAGGGCGTGAAAGCAGCAAAGCGCGCCACGCCGAAGAAGACGGCCCGCAAGACCGCGAAGTCCGCACCGAAGAAGGTTGCCATCGCCCGCGTGCCCGCCGGCACCCGCAAGATCCAGATGGGCGAGGAGCGCATTCCGAAGGCCTGGTACAACATCATGGCCGACCTGCCCGTGCCGCTGCCGCCGCCGCTGCACCCCGGTACGTTGCAGCCCGTGGGGCCGGATGACCTCGCTCCTCTCTTCCCCATGGCACTGATCATGCAGGAAGTGGCGCAGGACCGTTACATCGACATCCCCAAGCCCGTGACGGACATTTACCGCATGTGGCGTCCGACACCGCTCTACCGCGCCACCGCACTGGAAAAGGCCCTCGGCACCACGGCGAAGATCTTCTACAAATATGAAGGCGTCTCGCCTGCAGGTTCCCACAAGCCCAACACCGCCGTGCCGCAGGCTTTCTACAACAAGGAAGCAGGCATCAAGAAATTGGTGACGGAAACGGGCGCGGGCCAATGGGGCTCATCGCTCGCCATGGCAGGCTCCATGTTCGGCATCGACGTCAAGGTTTTCCAGGTCGGCGTCTCGTTCCGCCAGAAACCCTACCGCAAGGCCATCATGGAATTGTACGGCGCGCAATGCGTGTCCTCGCCCTCCATGGAAACAAACGCCGGCCGCAGCATTCTCGCCAAGGACCCGAACTCCAACGGCTCGCTCGGCATCGCCATCTCGGAAGCCGTGGAAGTGGCGGCAACCAACGCCGACACCAAGTATGCGCTGGGCTCCGTGCTCAACCATGTGCTGATGCACCAGACGGTGATCGGCATCGAAGCCATTGAGCAGATGGCCATGGCCGGTGCCTATCCGGACGTGATCGTGGGCTGCACCGGCGGTGGCTCGAACTTCGCCGGCCTCACCTTCCCCTTCATCGGCGCGCAACTGCGCGGCGGCAAGAAGGTGAAGGTCATCGCAGCCGAACCCGCCGCCTGCCCGTCGCTCACCCGCGGCAAGTATGCCTATGACTTCGGCGACACCTCGCACATGACGCCGCTCGTCAAGATGCACACGCTCGGCTCCGAGTTCATGCCGCCCGGCTTCCACGCCGGTGGCCTGCGCTATCACGGCATGGCGCCGCTGGTCTCGCACCTCAAGGAACTGGGCCTGATCGAGGCCGAAGCCTATGGCCAGGTCGCCTGCTTCGATGCGGGCGTGCTCTTCGCCAAGACGGAAGGCATCGTGCCCGCGCCGGAAGCAAACCACGCAGTGAAGGGCGCCATCGAAGCTGCCCTCAAGGCGAAGCGCGAAGGCACCAGCCCCACGATCCTCTTCGGACTCTGCGGCCACGGTCACTTCGACATGCAGGCCTACATGGACTACTCATCGGGCAAGCTCGAAGACAAATCCTACGACGAGCAGGCCCTGCAGGACTCGCTGGCCCACCTGCCGAAGATCGCGGCGGAGTGACAAGCCTCTCTCACGCCTGACAAACGGAATGGCCCGCTTCAAGCGGGCCATTTGCCTTTCATACCCCCATCGCCCATTTCCGCCCGTCGTAGATTGCCATGGCGGCGGTGCGGGCGGCGGAGGCATCTCCGATGGTGGCGGCGCCCGCATCATCGGCAACCCAGCGTTCCGACACGTTGGTTGCAGCGATGACCAGTGTGTCGGCTTCGATCGTGTAGGCCTGTCCGCCACTGGCTTTCACGGTGGCACTGTTGCCGTGCCATTCCAGCATCACATGCTCTGTGAGGAGTGTGGCGCCCAGTTGCCGCAGCCGGGCCCGCGCCTGGATGTCAGCCGAGGTGCGCGCCATTTCCGCCATGACGGTGGCGGCACCGGTGACGATGGTGATGGCATGTCCCTGCTCCGCCAGCGCGAGCGCCGTGCCCGTGCCTTTCCAGTTCGCCGTCTCGTCGAGCAGGATCACGCGCTTGCCCACGCTGGCGCGCTTGGCCATCACGTCTTCGGCGCTCCACACATTGCCGCGCTCCACGCCCGGCAGCGCATCGAACTGCGGCAGGCCGCGCTGGAAGCCCTTCATGTCCGGCTGCGAACCGGTGGCGACGATCACCTCGTCCGCACCGAAAGCCTTTACCTCGTCGCCATCCATGGGCGCGTTGAGTCTCACCTGCACCTGCAGTTTCGTGAGCTGGCGCTCCAGCCAATCGATGTAGTCGAGAATCTGCTGGCGGCGCGGCTGTTGGCCGGCGAGGCGGAACTGCCCGCCGAGACGGTCGCTCGCCTCCGCCAGCGTGACCTTGTGACCGCGCTCGGCGGCAACGCGCGCCGCTTCCATGCCGGCGACACCTCCACCCACGACGAGCACGGTCTTCGGCTGGGCCGCGGCGACAAAGCGGTCGCCGCCCCACTCGAATTCCCGGCCGGCGGACGGATTGATGAGGCACGAGATCCAGTAGTCGCGGTAACGCCTGCCCCAGCACATCTGATTGCAGGAGAGGCAGGGCCGCACATCTTCGGGCCGCCCCTCGCGCGCCTTCGTCACCCAATGCGGATCGGCGATCTGCCCGCGCACGATCGACACCATGTCGGCCTGGCCGGATCGCACCACCTCTTCGGCATTGTCGGGCGTGCGCACATGGGCCTCGCATTGCACACGCGCATGTTTCACCACCTGCTTCAGCGCCTCCGCGTGCGGTGCGCCCAGCTTGTCGGCGAAGAAGACGGTGGGAATGATGCCGGTGTGATCGAAATAGCTGCCCGTGCCGCAGGTGACGTAATCCATGAGATGCCGCTCGTCGTGCCAGGCCACGACCTCCTGCAACTGTTCGATGGTCTGCGACACCTCCGATGTGGGGTCCATGTTCACGGCCATGCCGATGATGAAATCATCACCCGCCATCTTGCGCACACGTTCGAGAAGCGTGCGGGAGAAGCGCATGCGGTTTTCAAACGAGCCGCCCCACTTGTCGTCGCGGCGGTTGTTGAAGGGCAGCCAGAACTGGTCCGGCAATGCGTTGTAGGCGGCGAAAAGCTCGATGCCGTCGAAGCCGGACTCCTTGGCGCGCCGGGCGGCCTGCACGTAGCTTTCGATCGTCTCCTCGATCTCCGCCTCGGTCATGGCGTGGCTGCCGTCGGAATCGTGGAAGCTGGGCAGGCCCGACGGCGACCACGCCGCGTGATAGGAGTTGTCGCCATCACCATGCTGGCCGACGTGATAAAGCTGGTGGCAGATCACCGCGCCGTGGGCATGCACGGCCTCCGTCACCTTGCGGAAATGCGGAATGATCTCGTCAGTCGAATGCAGGAAGTTGCCGCGCGTGAGCACCGCCGCGCCATGCACCGGCACAGGCTCCACCACGATCATCGCCGCGCCGCCCCGTGCCCGTTCCTCGTAGTATCCGCGATGGCGTTCCCCCGGCAGGCCGTTGTGAGACATGTTCGCCGTGTGCGCCCCGAAGACGATGCGGTTGCGCAGCGTCTTGTGGCGCAATTGCAGGGGCTGGAAAATCGCGGTGTGTTTCGGTGTCATCCTTGATCGAGCGGTACCCCGCCCTCCTCCTTCCGTTTGCTGACGACGAAGGCCGGCATGGCTTCGCGCCGGGATTTGTCCAGGTCTGGCGCCTGGGAACTCAAGCGCAGAAGCCCCTGAGTTTTTCCAGAAGTGCGCGATCGATGGGC
>CALMLK010000448.1 GCA_937868035.1 uncultured Alphaproteobacteria bacterium | reverse complement strand
CGCGCCGGCGATGTCCGCCACTCGCAGGCCGACATTTCCAAGGCCCGCGACATGCTGGGCTATGACCCGCAGTTCGATGTGAAGGCGGGCCTTGAAAAGGCGATGCCATGGTATGTGGCGCAATCACGGCCGTGAAGACGGAAGAACGAGGGGGATGAGAATGTCAGAGAAGATCGCAGTGATTGGCCTCGGCTATGTGGGGCTTCCCGTGGCTGTGGCGCTCGCCAAGGCTTTCCCGGGGACTGTGGGGTTCGATATTTCGAAGCGCCGCATTGACACGTTGCAGAACGGCGAAGACTGGACCGGCGAGATTGACACGGAGACATTGCAGTCGTGCGGGTTGCGCGTCTCCGGAAATCCTGATGATCTCGCGGGGGCCAGCTTCTTCATCGTCACCGTGCCCACGCCCATTGACCGTGAGCGGCGGCCCGATCTCAGCCCGCTGGAAGGGGCCTGCTCCTTCGTCGGACCAGCGCTTCGCAAGGGCGCCGTCGTGGTCTTTGAATCCACCGTCTATCCGGGCGTGACGGAGGATTTCTGCGGCCCGCTGCTGGAGAAGTATTCCGGCCTCGTGTGTGGCCGCGATTTTTCCCTCGGATATTCACCCGAGCGCATCAACCCCGGTGACAAGCAGCACCGGCTTGAAACCATCACCAAGATCGTTTCGGCAGACAGTGCGGAGACGCTCGAGCGGGTGAAGGCCGTCTATGGTGCCGTGGTGAAAGCGGGTCTTCATGTGGCGCCGTCCATCAAGGTTGCCGAAGCGGCCAAGGTCCTGGAGAACACGCAACGCGACATCAACATCGCGCTGATGAACGAACTCGCCATCATTCTCGATCGTATGGGCGTGCGCACCAGGGACGTGCTTGAGGCCGCCGGGACGAAATGGAATTTCCTGAAGTTCGCACCGGGGCTTGTCGGTGGCCACTGCATCGGCGTTGATCCCTATTACCTGACCTCCTGCGCGGAGGCGCTGGGCTATCACCCGCAGGTCATCCTCGCGGGACGGCGCCTCAACGATGACATGGGGCGGTTCGTTGCGTCAAAACTGATCAAGCTTCTGGTGCAGGCGAAGAAACCCGTGAGCGGCGCGCGGTTCGGCGTGCTCGGCCTCACCTTCAAGGAAGACGTGCCAGACCTGCGCAACTCGAAGGTGCCGGATATCATCGCGGAACTGAAGGAGTTTGGAATCACGCCCATCATCCATGACCCCATGGCGGATGCCCATGCGGCGCAGGAGGAATACGGTCTCACACTGTCGCCCCTGGAGTCATTTGTCGATCTCGACGCCGTCGTGCTGGCCGTGGGTCACAGCAGCTACGTCAAGGCGCTGCCCTGCATGATGGCCATGCTCGCTCCCGGCGGCATATTTGCCGACGTGAAGTCGATCTTCGGTCCGGGGAAGATGCCGCCACGCGTCACCTATTGGAGCCTCTAGGCCTCAGAACAACGCGTCCACGCCTTTCCGTTCTGCGTCCGTCATGTGCAGCCCCGCCTTGGTGCGGCGGAACAGGATGTCTTCGGCCGACATGGCCCATTCGTGGCGGCGCAGGTAGTCCACTTCCGCCGTGTAGAGCGTGTCGCCGAGATGTCGGCCGAGGCCGCTGAGGGCCGTCGCATCGCCGATGATCTTTTCGGACAGGGTGCCGTAGAGGCGGACATAGTGGCGGGCCACCGCAGCGGGCAGCCAGGGATGGCGGGCCGTCAGGTCCTTCAGGTAGCCCGCAAATCCGCCCGCTCCGAGGCTGCCACCGGGCAGCGCACCGGCAGAGGTCCAGTCCGCGCCCATGGCCGGAAATGTGGGTTTCAGTTTCTGCAGGGCATGTTCGGCAAGTTTGCGGTAGGTGGTGATCTTGCCACCGAAGACGGAGAGAAGCGGTGGCGATCCTTCCACGTCGAAGACATAGTCGCGCGTGACGGCCGAGGGATTGGCCGCGTTGTCGTCGTAGAGCGGGCGCACGCCGGAGAATGATGCTTCCACATCGCTCCGCTTCAATTGCACCTTGCTGTAGCGGTTCACCGCCTTGAGCAGATATTCGATTTCGTCTTCACCGATCGCCACGTCTTCGGCGCGGCCCTCATAGGGAATGTCGGTCGTTCCGATCAGCGCCTTGTCGCCCTCGTAAGGATTGACGAAGATCACGCGCTTGTCGTGGTTCTGGAACAGGTAGGCGTTCTGCCCTTCCCAGAACTTCTTCACGATGATGTGGCTGCCTTTGACGAGACGCACACGGCGGGCTGAATTGGCGCCGACGACGCCGTTGATGACATTCTCCACCCATGGTCCCGCGGCATTGACGATGGCCTTGGCCGTGACCCTCGATGTTTCGCCACCGCGCCCTGTGAGTTCAACCTCCCACAGGCCATTCACGCGGCGGGCTTTTGTTGCGGCGGTGCGGGTGAGAATCTGCGCGCCCTTGGCCTGGGCATCGAGAGCGTTCAGCACCACGAGGCGGGCGTCATCCACCCAGCAGTCGGA
>CALMLK010000447.1 GCA_937868035.1 uncultured Alphaproteobacteria bacterium | reverse complement strand
GCTCGCCGAACACGGGCAGCGGCAACTCCGCGGCCTGGCTCAGCACTTCGATTTCGGTGGCATAGACTTCGACGAGACCCGTGGGCATGTCCTTGTTTTCGGTGCCGGCGGGGCGCGGACGGACCTTGCCATCGATCCGGATCACCCATTCCGAACGCACCCGCTCGGCCGTCTTGAAGGCCGGCGAATCCGGGTCTGCCACCACCTGCGTCATGCCGTAGTGGTCGCGCAGGTCGATGAAGAGCACGCCGCCATGGTCGCGCACACGATGCACCCAGCCAGACAGGCGGGTTTCGCCACCAGCGTGTTCGGCGCGCAGTGCGCCGCAGGTGTGGCTGCGGTAACGGTGAGTCATTGAAAACCTCGGGAAAACCTTAAAATTCACGCGCTAAAGCGCATGGAGGCCCCGATTTGTCAAGTTTGCGGCGGCGTGACTATTGTGGCCTCCACCGCCGACGCATGGAGACAGCAATGAGCAAGGCCTATTGGGTTGCGACCTATCGCGAAATCAGGAATGCGGAGAAAATGGCCGCCTATGCCGCGGTTGCAGGACCCGCGATCAAGGCAGCGGGTGGGCGCGTCCTTGCCCGCGGCCTTCCGGCCCACGCCTATGAGAACGGCATCTTGCAGCGGGTGGTGTTGATTGAGTTCGACAGCGTGGCGGCTGCACTCGCGGCCCATGACAGCCCCGCGTACCAGGAGGCACTCGTTGTCCTGGGCGATGCCGCGGACCGCGACATCCGAATCGTCGAGGCCGTGGCCTGAGCGGAAGTCGTCAGCCTTCCGTCGAACCGAACAGCATGAAGGGCTTCTTGCAGGTCTTCTTGCCGTCCTTCACGGTGCACTTCAGGGCGACCTTCTTGGGCTTCTTCTTGGTGTCCTTGCCCTTGATGGTCTTGTCCATGTCGTTGCCGATCTGGGAGAAGCTGCGCTGGGGCTTGTTGCCCGAGAGCCACCAGGCCTTGCGCGGCGTGGTGGAGGCCGTGCGGGTGCCGAAATCGAACAGGCCGCCACGCAGCACGACCGAGGTGTTGGACATGCCGTTCTTCTTCACGAGGTCAAACAGGATCGCCGCGTTGTCGGGGTGAAGGCGCACGCAACCATGCGAGGCACGGCGGCCGAGGCTCTTCACATGGAAGCTGCCATGGATGGCGTGGCCCTGCCCGGTGAAGAAGATCGAATGCGGCATGGGCGCATCGTCCCACTCCTTGGAGAAGTGCTCGGCTTCCATGCGGAAGGGCTTGTAGGTGCCGCCGGGCGTTTCATAACCCGGAGCGCCGGTGGAGACGGGCCAGACATATTCGGTGTCACCATCCACCTTCACGGTCATTTTCTGCGAGACCTTGTTGATGATGATCTCGATCTTGGCGGCAAGGGCGAGGTCCGCGGTTGCGGACAGGCCGATGAAGCTGACGAAAAGGGCGATGAGGAGCTGGCGAAGCCGCATGATGATGTTCCCGACGGTCTGGAAGGGTTGCAAGATAGGCGAAGCGGGGTTGCCCGTCGAGGGGGTTCCGCTCACTTGCGCGTGTAAGTCTCCTCCCCCTATCCTGATTTCATTCCGGAGTGTTGTTCATGTCACAGGCCCTGTTCCATCCCAGCTTCAAGGCAAAACCCTATTGGTGGGAAGCACATGAGCCAAAAGCACTGCCCGAGGTGGACCTGCCGCGGGATGTGCCGGTGGCCATCGTCGGGGGCGGCTATGCCGGCATGAGTGCGGCACTGGAACTGGCGCGGAACGGCATCGAATCAATCGTGCTGGATGCCGCAGAACCAGGCTTTGGCGGTTCCACGCGGAGCGGGGGGCTCGTCTCTGCTGGCGTGAATGTCGGCAAGCGCATGGTGAACAAGGCCATGACACCGGACGAAGCGAAGCCATTCCTCAACGATGCCGTTGACGCTTTCACCAACATCGAGGACCTGATCCGCGACAACGCCATCGACTGTGGCTGGACCAAGACGGGCTATTTCCTCGGGGCGTGGTGCCAATCGCATTATGACGCGATGAAGAAGAAGGTCGACCTGCTCAACGCCGAGGCGCAGTCCGATGCGGTCCTGGTGCCGCGCGAACGGCAGCGCGAGGAAATCGGTTCGGATTACTATTTCGGCGGCATGCTGGTGGGACAGGCGGCGCACCTGCACCCTGCCCTCTACGACAAGGGCCTGCTCGATCTGGTGCAAAAGGCGGGCGTGCCAATCGCTTCGCGCACGCCGGTGAACGGGCTGACGCAAGAAGCGGGCGGTACCTGGGCGGTGAAGACACCGCGCGGCACGATCCGCGCTGGCCACGTGATCATCGCCACCAATGGCTACACCGGCGATGTGACGCCCCAGTTCAAGCGCAGGGTGGTGCCGGTCGGTTCCTACATCATCGCGACGGAAGAACTTTCGCCGGAGCTTGCAGCCTCGCTCAGCCCGAAGAACCGGAGCTTCGCCGATACGCGGCGCGTGCTCACCTATTACCGCCTCTCGCCGGACGGCAAGCGCATGATCTTCGGCGGGCGCGCCAAATTCGGCTTCACGGATCCCGTGGAGACGGCGCCGCTGCTTCACCGCTTCATGCTGGACCGCTTCCCGCAGTTGAAGGGCACGAAGATCACCCATGCCTGGACGGGCAACGTGGCTTTCACCATGGATGAACTGCCCCACATGGGCAAATTCGAGGG
>CALMLK010000446.1 GCA_937868035.1 uncultured Alphaproteobacteria bacterium | reverse complement strand
GGCGGCGTCGGGCGTGTAGGTCACGCCATAGACCTGGGCGAGCGAGCGGTGTTCGCCAAAGGCATCGAAATTGTCTTCGGAATACATCAGCCATTGGTCATTGAAGCGGTGGCGTGCGCCAGCAACGAGCGTGCCCATGTCGTCACCCACCAGCTGGAACGGCCAGTTCTCGGCGAGGTCACGGTCGGGATCGAGGGTGTAGCCGATGTAGTACTTGTCATCCGCCGTCGGTTCGTAGGTCAGGCGCGCATCGGCGCCGATGCCTTGCGTGCCGTAGGAGACCTCGCCATCGGCCGTCACCTTTTCGCTGAGACGGAAGGTGCCGCCCGCGCCAGCGCGATGATCCTTGTGCATGGTGCCGGTGTGCGTCGCCGTGCCTTGCCCGAAGATGAAGGCCTCCTGATCTTCGTTCCAGGCATAGAGCACCTTGATGCCGGCATCGGCGCGGTGGCCCTGCTCGGCTGTCGACGTGGTGTTGCCGGTCTTGCGCGTGTAGACGCCGTAAGGCTGCACGGTCACGTGTTCGCCCGTCTTGACGCCGACCTTGGCCAGCACTTCCGAGGTGTGCGTGCCATCCCCCACCTTCTCGTCGCTGAAGCTTGCGGCGGCCGTCACCGAATCCGTCACTTCAACATCCGCATCGGCGCCCATCAGGCGCTTCGTGTCCTTGGCATCGACTTCGAGGGAGGAGAAGCCCTTGCCGTGATGCTCGTAGCGCGCGCCCACATGACCCTTGGCGGATGAGGTGATGTCTTCCAGCGCCACGCGGCCTTCGACGCGCCAGGCTTCCGCTGTCTTGTTGGGCACGCCCGAGGAGGCATTGTCCTGAATGGTGAGGCCACCATCGGCGGAATAGGACGAGCCGAAGCCCGGGCCTTCCGAGCGGGCCACTTCGCCTTCGAGCCAGGTGCCTTCCGAGTGCTGTACGTGAACGTCGGCACCATAGAGGATCTGGTCAGCGCCTTCGGTGTTTTCCTTGAGGCCGGTAACGCCGACGCGGATGTGATCACCCAGCCACTGCTGGGCGCGGCCACCTGTGACGTAACCGTTCACATCGCGGGCGGCGGGCGTGAATTCGTAGCTGGCCACGAGATAGTTCTCCGTGCCCACACCGCTGGTGGAGGGCAGCGGGTTGCGCAGGATCACCACGCCCTGCACGTAGTCGAACTCATAATCGGTGCCGTAGGTGAGCGTGCGGCGCTCCACCACCCAGCCCGTCACCGTGTTGCGGACCTCGATGGTCACGGTTTCCGAACCCGGCGTCACGTCCTGGTGCTTGATGAAATAGGCCGAACCGCCGGTGCCCCGGAACACGTCGCGCTGCGGCACGGTGCCGGGCATGGCGGCGTGGACTTCGACGTTGGTGCGGGCACCGCCATCGGGAGCGGCACTCTCGGACTTGTAGACGCCCTGCGCACCATAGAGGGCGCGCTGGTGGCGCAGGAACGTGGTGCCGGTGATGTTGGACTTGAAGTTGCCCCACATCACGTGGCTCGGGCCGCGGTCGAGGCGGACGTAGAACTTGCCTTTGGTGGGCGCGTCCTCGATGGCCTCGGAGTCGTCGCCGTAGACGGGATAATAATCGTCGGGGTCGAGGCGCTTCAGGAAGGTGCGCGGATCCTTGTCGTCCAGGCCCTTGAAGATGGACTTGAGCTTCTGCTCGCCCGTATCGGCGGCAGCCGTGAGGATGTAGCGGCCCTGGATCTTGCCCTTGAGATAGAAGGCGAGGCGGCCGCGTGTGTAGACATCATCGCTGAATTCGCCGGGGCGCAGCGCTTCCACGTGCTTGTTGAAATTGCGGCCGGCGGTGAAGTCGGCGAGGCCGACGTAGAACCATTCGTTCTCCGGAATGGTGACGTCGCGGGTGAAGTCCAGGCCCTCGCCGCCGTCTTCCACCTTGACGTTCACCGCGTGGGAACCCTGCGGCAGGATGCGCTCGACGACGAAGCTGCCATCGCCATCCACGGGCACGGGCTCACCCATCACGTAAACGTCGTGGCCCGCCGGCACGTTGCGGCCATAGACGGTGATGGCGCCGCCATGCACATCGATGTTGCGGATCGCCGTGCGGTCTTCGGAATAGCCCGGTGCGGCTGCCTTCAGGCCGAAGTCGTGCGTGGGCAGGTCGAGGGTGGTGCGCGAGAGGGGCAGCGGTTCGGTTTCGTCGTAGCGGCCTTCCTCGTCATAGACGCGCACGACATATTCCATGTCTTCCGGACCGTCCGCAGGCATCACCCAGTCGGCGGTCGCGAGGTTGGAGAGCGGCAGCACACTCACCATGCCGTTCTGCGAATTGTCGCCACGCTTGAAGATGCGGACTTCGCCGCGTTCCACCCAGGCGGCATAGTTGAGAGAACCGAGAAACTCGATCTCGTCGCCTGCCTTGAACGAGGCGCGCATGGGCACGGTCGAGACGTTCAGCATGGGGCGCACGCCGAGGCCATCGAACTTCACGTCCACCTGCACGGCATCCGCGTCGGGCAACGCCGGCAATGTCTCACCGGCCACGACCTTGCCATCCACCTTGATCTGGAATGGCAGGTTGGCATCCTGTGCCTGCACGCCGCTTGTCAGCATGATGGCGAGGAGGCTTGCAGCGGAGGCGGCGCGGAGAATGAGGCGCTTCATCATTTGCCGCACTCCACCCGCGTGCTGATCTTCAATGGCTTGCGATGGCCCGTCTGCTGCCAGCGCTGCGCGACGAGATCCTTCACCACCAGCACGCGGTCTTCGGCGACCGGGTTTTCCTCACCGCAGCGATAGACAATCGAGAGTTCGCCACGGCCCTGCTCGAGGAGGCCAACGAGGCGGTCCACGCCGGCGAGCCATTCATCCTTCAGGTCCACGCCCGTGCCCACGAAGGCATCGCGGCGCAGTTCGAGTTCGAGGTCGCGGTTGCGGGCCGCGCCGAAGTTGAGCTTGGTCATCTTGCCGCGCGTCAGGCGCACGTCTCGCGGGTTTTCCGTGGTCAGGCGATAGCCCACGGGCAGCGTGCGCGGATCCAGCTTCATGAGGAAGTTGGAACCGATCGCCGCATTGGGCACGTCGGCGCAGGGCACGTGGAAGCGGCCGTGCTTGTCGGTGGTGACGAGGAGACCCTTGACCGTAACCACGCGCACGCCCGGCAGGCCCGGCTCGCCGTCATCCGGATAGCCGTTGGCGTTGAGGTCGTCGAAGACGCGGCCGATGATGTCGCCGCAATCGAAGACATGCTCTTCCTTGATCGTCACGCCGACCTGTGCCGTGGCGAGAACGCCACTGGTGGCCGGGTCGATGAAGCGGGCGCGGTTGATATAGGTGCCCGTGTTCATCTGCGCCGGTGCGGTGAGATAGAGCTTGATGATGATGCTGTCGCTGACCGGGTCAGGCATCAGACCGGCGAAGGTGAGGACGTTGCCCGCCGCCACCGGAGCCATGGCGACGCCGTTCACGGTCGCGGTGCCGCTCACATAGGTGAAGCCCGGCGGCATCACGTCGGCGATGTCGTAGGGGCCGTTCCGCACGTTGTTGGCCGTGATCGTGTATTGCACGCGCTCGCCGCGATAAATTTCGGACTTGGCCACCGTCTTGGTGAAGGCGGGCGGCGGCGCGGAGACGGCCGTCACTGTATTGGCATTGCCCATGACATCGGATGGGTCGGACAGATCAGCCACCGGGTTGTCGGAGGGATCATTGCCCGTCGCTTGCGCCTGGTTGACGACCTGCTCGACGTCCTGGTCGGCCAGCGTCACGATGTGGGTTGCGGTGAAGGTGGTGGAGTCCACCGCACCGGCGGCAAGCGTCGCCAGCGGACCGCCCGCCATCGTGGCGTTGCCATCTGTCACAGCGATATTCGTGAGGGTGACGTTGCCGATGTTGTGGACAGCAAAGCCGTAGTGAATGACGTCGCCCGCATCGACCAGCGCGTTGCCATTGACGTCTTCCAGTTGCGACACGGTCTTGATCAAGGCCAGGCGCGGCACCTGGGTGAGCGAAGTGAAGGTCGGGTCGTTGTCGGCGAGGTCGGACTCATCCGACAGGTCGGTGATGTCGCCGGCGGGGCCGGTCGCTGTCACGCGCGCCTGGTTGCTGACGCCGCCCACGTTCACGTCATTGGCGGTGATGACGTGCTGGCCCGTGAAGGTGGTGCTGTTCGTGGCGCCGATGGGCAACGTTGCGATCGGGCCGCCAGCAATGGTGGCGTTGGCATCGTCGACCCTCACATTGGTGAGGGCGACGTTGCCCATGTTCACCACGTTGAAGGCGTAGTTGATGATGTCTCCGGCATCGTTCATGCCGTTGCTGTTGACGTCTGTGATCGACGACACCGTCTTGACCAGACCAATTGCGGGGGCATTGGCGATGTAGGTGATCGTCCAGTCATCATCGGTGAAGTCGGATTCATCCGAGATGTCGGAGAGGTTCGCGCCGTTGGCGGCCGTGCCGCGGACGGTGGCACTGTTCGCCACCTGGCCCGCCGTCACGTCAGCCGGTGTGATGACATAGCTGGCCGTGAAGGTCGTGGTGTCGGTGTCGCCCGCATCCATCTGGGCGATGGGTCCACCCAGTACCGTCACGCCGGGCAGCGAATCCTGGAGCGTGACGTTGGTTACGGGGATGTTGCCGGTGTTCTTCACCGTGAAGCGGTATTCGATGGTGTCGCCTGCATCCACCATGGCGTTGCCGTTGGTGTTGGTGATGCCGGTGACCTGCTTGATGACGGCAATGGCCGGCTGGACGACGGTCGGTGTCACGGTGGCGTCGTTCTCGTCCGGATCGTTGGTGTCGGAGAGATCGGTCACGGGGCCGCTCGACGGCGTGTTGGCAGTGGCGCTGGCCTGGTTGGTCACACGTCCAGCCAGCATGTCGCCTGCGTTGATGACGTGCGTTGCGGTGAAGGTCGTGCTGTTGAACAGGCCGGGACCGAGCTGCGCTAGCGAGCCGCCCGCCATGGAGGCGTTGGGATCGGAGACGTTGATCCCGGTCAGCGTGACGTTGCCTGCATTGATGACCGTGAAGGCATAGTGGATCACGTCGTTGGTGTCGTTGATGCCGTTGTTGTTGACGTCGTCGATGCTCTGGACGGTCTTCAGCAGGGAAACGGCCGGCTGGGCGGGAATGTCGAGCACGGTCGGCGCGTTCTGCGTGAGCACGCCGGGGTCGGATTCATCCTGCACGATGGTGCCATTGGGATCGGTGCCATAGGTGTCGGCGGTGTTGTTGAAATGGCCCGCGTCCACATCGGCCTGGGTCAGCGTGTAGATCGCGGCGAAGCTTGCCGTGTCGGAGGCGCCGGGCGCCAGCGAGATGCCAGTGGGCGGCAGCGGCGTGGTGATGATCGAGGGGTTGCGGTCCTGGACATAGACGTTGTTCAGGGTGACGTTGCCGACGTTGTGGACCTCGAAGGCGTAGTGCACGCGGTCGCCCGCATCGTTGAGGCCGTTGCCGTTCACATCTTCGACGGCGGTGGGATAGGTGGAGGTGTCGAGCGACTTGAGCAGCGCGACCTTCGGTGCCGCCGTCAGCGGGACGACCGTCACCTGGTCTTCCGTCTCGCTGTTGTCGTCGGAGAAGTCAGAGACTGTGCCGCCGCCCACGGGAACCGTGCCCGTCACCTTCGCCTGGTTGTCGGCGTGACCGGCGTCGAGATCAGCCTGCTGCAAGGGATAGGTGGCCGTGAAGGTGGTGGAATCCACCGCGCCCGGCGCCAGCGAAGCCAGCGTGGCGGGGGTGAGCGTGAGGCCCGGTACCGGATCATCAAGGGTAATGTTGGATAGCGTCACGTTGCCGGTGTTGTGGATGGCGAAAGTATAGGTGACGATATCGCCGGCATTGGCCACGCTATCGGCGCCCGGATCAACTGTGCCCTGCTTGACAATGGCGATGCCGGGCACCGCGGGGATGGGCGTCGAAGCGCTGCCGGGCGCGGTGATGGTGGCGTTGAAGGGATCGGTGCCCGTGGCGATGGCGGAGTTGTTGACGACACCCGCATCGATGTCCGCCTGGCTCAGCACCAGCGTTGCATTGAAGACTGTGGAGGCACCCGGTGCGAGGCTGGGGAAGTTGGCGGGCGTGATCGTGGCCGTCGCCAGTTCTTCCATGCCGGAGATGGCGGCGAGCGGCATGTCTTCCGTCAGCGCAAGTGTTGCACTCCGGCCGCGGGCATGGGCCCGGACAGTGGCGGGTGCGCTGATCAGGCCAGTGGTGATGTCATCGGCCGTCAGCGTGCGCGAGAAGATGATGGAGGCCGCGTCCTTGCTGTTGGCCGGCAGAATGTCGAGGGCGCTGCCGAAGGCTTCGGTGCCGGACTGGTCGACGGTGATGGAGGTGAGCGGCCCCTCGCCCGTGTTGATGAGTTCGAAGTAGATGCCGAGCAGATCGCCCGCTTTTGGCGCACCCGGATCGCCCGAGAGCATCACGAGCTTGCGTTCAGCATGGAGCGCCACGGCGAGCTGCGGCACATCGCGGACCGGTGTGTAGGCGGCCGCCGTGCGGGTCGCCACCGGGGCGTAAAGCATGGAGGCACCCTCGAACACCTGCGCCGGGTCAAACGGCTGGGAGGTCGAGGCGGTTGTCATCATGTCGGCGCCGGACGCAGCGGCGGCCATCATCTGGAAGGCCTGGGCGCGGCCCGGCAGGCTGGCGACGTTCAGCAGCGGATCTGACACCGAGACATTGTTCTGCGTCACGGTGCCGGTGTTGGTCACGGTGAAGGCGTAGGAAATCGTGTCGCCCGCATTCACCACGCCATCGCCGCCATCGTTGATGGTGGCGACCTTGGCGAGGGCGAGCGAGGAGACGACATTGAGCAGCGTCGTTTCCGTGTCGATGCCGGTGACGGGCGCGCCGGGAACGGTCGTCGCGGTGGCGGTCGCGGTGTTCACGACCTGGCCCGCATCGACGTCGGCGGGCTGGAGAATGTATGTGGCGGTGTAGGTCAGCGTATCACCGGGGCCGAGGACATCCCAGCCGGCAGAGAGAATGCCGTCGCTTGAGTCGCCGCCCGCGCCGCTGTCGGTCAGGGTTGCGGCAGAGAGGGTGACGCGCGGATCCGCCAGCACCACGTTGTTGAGAGTGACGTTGCCGCCGTTGGTGACGGTGAAGCTGTATGAAATCGTGTCGCCCGGATCGTCGGTGCCATCGCCGCCATCGTTGACGGTGGCGGTCTTGACGACGGTGAGCGTGGCATTGGCGTCGATCAGGTCGACGCTCACGGTGTCGCTGGCCGAGATGGGTTGGCCGTTGACGAAGCCCGTTGCCGTGGCGGTGTTCACAAGTGCCGCCGAGGCCGGAGAAACGAGGCCCCACGCGAATGCGCATGACGCAAGGAGGCCCACAAGCTTGCGCTTGTGTCCTCTTGCATCGGGCATCCGCGTGGCGGCGTTTTGTGTCATCGACGCGTCCGGTTGCGCTTACTGCAACGTGTTCACGTCAGACTGCGTGACGGTGTAGGTCGAGGAGTAGACAGCGATCGAACCCGGATTGAAGGTGTTGATCGTGTTCCCCGTCACCGACGAGCCATTCTGCGTGGTCCAGGACGCGAAGTTCGGGCCGGTCAGAGAACCGGAACCGTTTTCCACGTCAGACACCGTGACCGCAGTGATCGGCACGTTGCCCGTGTTGGTCAGCGTGTAGGTGTATGTCACCACATCGCCAATCGCACGGTCAGTCGTGTCGTCGGCCACCTTGTCGAGGGTGAAGCGCGGCGTGTTGTCGAGCGGCACGAAGGTGCTGCCCGTCGAGGCCGTGACCGGCGAACCACCGTACAGCGACGCCACCGTCGCCGTGTTGTCGATGTCGCCATCGCTCGATGTGCCGGAGGTGAAGTCACCCGCGCCGACCGTATAGGCCGACGTGTAGGTGATGACGTCACCCGGGCCCAGCACGTCCCAGTCATTGTCGGTCCAATCGACGTTGCTGGAATCACCGGTGGTGCCCGTCACGTCGCCCGCCACCGTGCCGTCGGTCGTGACGACCGTCGGTTTGGTGAAGACAAGTGCGCCGTTCACACCGTCATGGGCGTCGGTCAGCGACACGTCTTGCAGCGTGACGTTGCCCGAGTTGGTGACGGTGTAGGTGTAGACGACAGCGTCGCCGGGATCGACGTTGCCATCGCCATTCACGTCGCCGCCGGGGCTTGCGAAAGCCCAGGACTTGGAGACGGTGGTGGCGGGAGCGGCATCGATCACGTCAACACTTACCGAGTCAGTGACCGGCGTCATGGGGCCCGAAGGACCCGTGCCGTTCGCCGTAGCGGTGTTGTCGATGGTGGCGAAGGCCGGTGCGGCCTGCGTCACTGCGAGGACGGCGGCGACTGCCACCGATCCCCAAAGCCTGGTCCGCAACTGCGGGCCCGGCCAAGACCGCGCGGACTGGCGCGGCAGGTTGTAGACGTCCATTTCAATTCTCCGTCGAGAGTTGCAAAACACGTTTCTTGGTTTTGATGGGCTGGGTTGAACACAATTGGAGCGCACTCCGGTTCGCAGCCGCGCAACCGGCGGCCACAGCGCCTCCCGAAAGAGGGTTGCTGTTACTGCAGTCTTCACAAGGCGGGTCGCAGGCCTCCCAGCTGTCGAGCTTGCCCCGCTTTGCGGACGTGATTCTCCGCCACCACAACCCGCGAGGGTTCCGGAGCGAAGATCAGCCTTCATTTTTTGACTGCGCGTCAAACCTGAGTTTCTCCAAAAAACTCACGCAAAAACAAACATTTGATGGAGAAGTGCGGACAGGGTGTAGAACCCTGAGTATGCAAGTGCCCCGATCTTTCCTGGACGCGCGACAGCACAAAGCTGCGCAACAGGAGTGCACTCAGGCTTAGGTTTTGCTGGTTAACGATACGTTAAGGTTGTGCCAAAAAGGGCCACGCTATTAAGCACTTGTACCGTTTACGGCGGGTCAGCCGAGGGCGTGCAGCCGCGTACCGTGCAGCTTCAACCACGTCTTGGCGCTGCGGCTTTGGGGGCAATGGCTGAGGACCAGCCGCCAGAAGCGCGTGGAATGGTTCATTTCACGCAGATGGGCCACCTCATGGGCGGCGACATAGTCCAGCACATAAGGTGGTGCCAGCACGAGTCTCCACGAATAGTTGAGCACACCATCGGTTGAGCACGAGCCCCACCTGCTCTTCTGGTCGCGGATATTGATCTTGCGGAAGCGCGCCGCCATGACGGCAGCATATTTGGTGGAGGCCACGTCCAAATCGTGGGCCGCCTCGGCCTTCAGCCAGTCCACCAGCCGCCGCCGGAGATGTTGTGGGGCACCGGGCACATGAATGGTGCGCGCGCCCGCATCGTGGATCACCTGTCCGCGGGCCTTGCCGGTGGCGGCGATCACGTGTTCGACGCCGCGCAGCATGATGACGGCACCGGCGGCCACATCGACCTTGGGCACCCGCCTCGCCAGCACCCGCAGCATCCAGCTTTCCGACTTGAGGGCGAAGGCGCGGGCATCGGCCATGCTGGCGCGGCGCGGCATGGTCATGGCAAAGCCCGCGCCATCGCGCGTCAGGCGCAAGGTGAAGCGGCGGGCAGAGGCGTGGCGCTTGAAGGTGAGCTGCACCTGCTGGTCGGCCACCAGCATCATTTCCGTGACGGGCGGGGGCAGCGGTGAAGTCTTGCGTTGGGTGAATGCGCGCAAGAGGCGCATCGGCGTCAATCCTTGTGGCGGGCAATCACGTCGGAAATCACCGGTACCACATCCTTGCGGA